>DAIPYE010000119.1:0-10127 GCA_036782915.1 Bacteroidota bacterium
TTGTGTCAGTATTGCCTGTAGAAAGCCAGTTCATGTTGACTATTCCGATAGAATTTTCATTTTCTCTCACTGAATTAATAATTTGAGCAGATGTTGAACAAACAACAGCAGCATCAGAGTAATCAATTTTTTTTAGAATACTGTCAAGAACAAAATCGTAAGTAGAAGAATTCTTTCTTTGTATAAACAATTTGATTTTATCAGTTCCCGGTTTGAAAAATTTCTTACTTCAATATTCTGATCAGCATCCTGTTCAGATTTAAGATCAGTCCAGTTTTTATATTTCCCGGTAAAAATATCTTTTAAATCTTCCGAAGTAACTCTTTTTATAGGGTTCTTTAAATTAACAATGAACCCAATCCCGTCTATTGCAATTGGATATTCTTTTACTGTAATTTTATTTTTCTCTATAACAGATTTCTCTTCTTCTGTAAAATTTCTTGTTACAACTATTAATTTTGATTCTCCGTTAATTAAATCTGCTTTTGCTACTCTTGTTGGAACAGATTTCATTTTGATCTTTGCTTCAGGATTCAGCCTTTCGAATTCCTTAATTTCATCTCTCATCAGTTTTTCCACGTTTTCATCGACTTCGATATTCAGTTCACCGGTTGTCGTAACAGATTTAATCTCATCAAATTTACAACCGGCAATATTCAAAGAACAAATTAACGCGACAATATAAATTACAAAATTCTTCACAATTCATTTAAAAATTTTTCTTTTTCCGAATTTAATTTATCAAGCTTTTCCTGCATCTTAATCTGCTTCAATTTAGAATTCGTATTAATAAATCTGTAAACTCCGTAAATCATTAACACTATTCCAAAAACAAATTTAGTACTTCCTTTGTTTTCCTGATAAATTATTCCTGTTGTCAATAAAACTCCAAAAACAAAAGTAACTGTTGCTGTGGCAAAATTTATGTAAATTGAAGCTTTCAATTCAGATTATTATTCCTCTTCTTTTTCTTCTTCACTCTTTTTCTTATCTTTTGCATTTAAAGTGAAACTAAATGGCACACTCACCCAGCATTTTACAGTTTGTCCGCCTTGCAAGGCAGGACTGAATTGCAAATTCATAACTTTATCAGCAACTTCATCGTGAAAAACTTCCGGTCCGCTTATGCCGCCAACTTTTATTACAGATCCGTCAGTTCCAACCAATACTTTTGCAACCACTCTTCCTTCCATTCCGGATTGTCTTGCAATTTCCGGATATCTCATTGATCCTTTTACAGATCCAAGATTAATTGCAACTGGTGCTTTTTCAACTTCAAACTGTTGAAACACATCTTTCTTTTTCTCTTCTTTCTTCTCTACTTTTGCTTCAACTTTCTTTTCTTCAATCTTTCCGACATTAGCATTTGGATCAACTTTTGACGGATCATCAGTTCCTGTAGATGCAACCGGAAGCTTAACATCTTCAAGTTCTTTTTGTGTTTTTAATTTTATTTCTTCGGTTACAAGTTTTTTCGCAACCGGTTCCGGAACTAATGAAGCAAGATCTTTCAAAGCTACGTCTTTTATTTCCGGTGGTATTTCCTCATCAATCGGAGGAGGCATATCAAGATCCTCTATATTAAAAACTCTTTCATCTGCTGATTTTTTATCTTCAGCTTTTACTCTTTCCAGATACATTGCACCAACATATGATCCAATCAGAACCAAATGAGCAATAACAGCAATGATTAAACCTCTGGTAACATATTTCTGGTAAAGTGTTTTTAACTCAGGTGCGCCGTATTTCATCTTTTTAGTTATTTCCTCAAAGACCTCGTCGCTGTTATCTATGTTCTCTGACATTTTAACCTCCGTTTAAATAGGTTTTTTAAAATTATTAGAAGTTTTACTTATGAATGTAAAAAAAGTTCCTGTGATTTTTGTATCAACTTAAATTAAAATTTTTATAAAAAAAAGTTATTAATATCTTTCCGGATTTATTGTACACATAAATTTAAAACTTTTAAAAAGGATTTATAAAAACCCATACACAATATTAAAAGACACCTGTTTAATGAAGTTACTTTTTTGGACCAAAATACGGAAGCACTCCAATAGGATTGTTAAAATACTTTTTTATTAAATCTCCTGAAGAGTTTACTGCGATTTTAGAATTTGGTGTTTCTTCAATTGAATTATCTATACTTACCAGTTTAAGCATTTCATCTGAAGATTCCTGTAATAATATTTCTGTTTCAACACTTTGTTTTACTTTGTCCCCTTTTTCATAAAAAGTAACAAAACTTCTTGGAACGATCTGTTTTTCGGGAATTTTTACATCATAACTGGTATAAATACCTGAAACCGGAATTACTTTTGGATCAATAACAAATCTTTCTTTTTCTTCTAAATAGTATCTGCTGTTCAATATATTATACAAATTATTTGCAAGCATAAATTTATATTCATCTTTTTCATAATTCCTGGAATTTTCAAAATTCTCAGGTGCAAATGCAACCGTTCTTGCAGAATATCCTTTCGTTGCCAGTACAAGAGTACCAATAGGAGATTCATTGAAAAGCTTTTCTGCATCAGAATGTTTCATTCTTATACATCCATGTGATGAAGGTCTCACTCCAAGATGTCCGTAATATCCTGTTCCGTCAATTGAATGGAAACCTATGCCCTGATTGAACGGCATAAAGTGATACATATTAGCAGCATTGAATTGTGATGATTTATGATGTTCCACTTTTAAGAAAATTGCAAACAATCCTGGACGTGACTCAAGCGCTTCAGGATCTCCGCCTTTATTATTTCCTGATGAAACAGGATACTTTACGGTTGTTCCATTTCTCCAGTGCTGATAAAGCATCTGTTCGTTTATCTTTAATTCAAGCCAGGTTTCTTTATCGGTATAAATAGTATCTTTAAGACTTGATGACATATCTTCAGATGACAGAATATTAAACTTACCGGCGTTCTTTATTTCTCCTCCTTTTGTTTCAAAAGAATTATAACTTTTTGAATAAAAAGAGTTATCATTTATTATATCCTTAACTCCAAAAGAGGTAAAAATTACAATAATTACCGGTACAATAAAAAAATATATGTTATTTTTGCTTGTTTCTTGCATATTTATATTATTGTCAGAAAATTTAACTTCAGGCATATTACAATCTAGTAACTTATTTATTTAACAAAATATCAAATTTTAACTTAAAATTAAACATACTTTGTTAAATTAACCGAATTTACCTGTTACGTACTCTTCTGTAAGCTTTTCTTTTGGATTGGTAAACATTCTTCTTGTTTTTGAAAACTCGATTAATTTTCCCAGGTAAAAAAATGCAGTATAATCACTAATTCTTGCCGCCTGTTGCATGTTATGTGTAACAATGACAATGGTATAATGATTTTTAAAATTGAAAATTAATTCTTCGATTTTTGAAGTTGAGATAGGATCTAATGCGCTGGAGGGTTCATCCATTAATATAATTTCCGGTTTAACGGCTATAGTTCTGGCAATACATAATCTCTGTTGTTGCCCGCCGGATAAGCTTAAAGCAGGTGTTTTTAATCTGTCTTTGACTTCTTCCCAGAGACCGGAATATTTCAAATATTTTTCAACTATTTCATCTGATTCGGACTTTTTACTTAATCCGTTCAATTTTAATCCGGCAATTACATTATCATAAATTGACATAGTCGGAAATGGATTGGGTTTTTGAAAGACCATTCCGACTTTTTTTCTGATATCAACAGCATTAAAATCCGTAATGTTTTCATTGTGAATAAGTATTTCACCGAAAACTCTGGCTTTCGGAGTCATATCATGCATTAAATTCAGGGATCGGAGAAATGTAGATTTGCCGCAACCGGAAGGACCTATAATGGCAGTAACAGAATTTTTCTTAAATTTTAAATTAATGTTATCTAAAGCAATTCTTTCATCAAAATAAACAGACAGGTCTATAGTTTGTATTGCAGTTTTAGATGCCTTGCCTTTATCAGTATCTTCTGCTTCATCAGTTAACAGATCTGCTTCAGTATCAATTTCTTAAGTTTCCATAAATTATTTATTTATAAATTTCCTGAAAATTTATTTCTTGTAACATATCGGACAATTAAATTTACTGTAAAAACAAGGAATATTAAAACGAAAGCTCCTGCCCATGCCTGTCTGTGCCAGTCTTCAAAAGGTGAAGTTGCATATACAAATATCTGTAAAGGTAATGCAGATATTGGCTCATTGATATTAGTCTGCCAGAATGAATTTCCGAATGAAGTAAAAATAAGCGGAGCTGTCTCTCCTGCTGCTCTGGCAATTGCAAGTAAAACACCTGTGATTATTCCGGAAGAAGCCGATGACAACACAATTCTTAAAGTTGTTTTCCATCTTGAAACTCCTAATGCGAGAGAGGCTTCCCGGAGAGACTGAGGAACAAGCTTCAGCATTTCTTCCGTTATTTTTGTAACTGTCGGAATCATCAAAACTCCCAATGCAAATCCGCCGGCAAGCGCTGAATATCCCTGCATTGGTATTACAAAAATTCCATAAGCAAATATACCAACGATAATTGACGGAACTCCGCTTAGTATATCTGTTGTAAATTTTATTATTGTTGAAAATATACTTTTAGAATATTCTGAAATATAAATTCCTGTAAGTATTCCAATAGGTATTCCTATTACTCCTCCAATGCTTACAAGAATTATACTGCCGACAATTGCATTTGCCATTCCTCCGCCGGTTTCACCAACAGGTTTCGGTAACTGAGTAAAAAAATCTAAATTGAGTGAGGAAATTCCGGATTTTGTTGTGTAAAAGAAAATATAGAGCAATGGTAAAACTGTAATTACTGCAGATAAAATACATAGAAAAATCATCACAGAGTTTGTGATCTTTCTCCTTTTTAAATTCCGGGCATTTATTGAAACTGATTGTAAAGTCATTGTAATTATTTTATCTATGCTTTTCTTGTAACACTGTAAATTAATATTCTTGCAAGTGAATTTATAATGAACGTAACCCCGAATAATATTAATCCAACTTCTATCAAAGAGCTTGTATGTAAACTTCCTGATGCTTCGTTTAATTCATTTGCAATTACTGAAGCCATTGAATATGCGGGTTCGAATATTGAAGCCATAATTTGTGATTTATTTCCTATAACCATCGTTACAGCCATTGTTTCACCAATAGCTCTTCCGAGACCTAAAACTGAAGCTCCCAGTATTCCGCTTCTTGCATTCAGCAAAGCCATTTTAATTCCTTCCCATCTTGTTGCTCCCAATGCATAAGCTGCTTCTCTCTGTGAAACAGGAATTGCTTTTAATATATCACGGGTTATAGATGAAATTATTGGTGTTATCATTATTGCAAGAATTATTGAAGCGGTTAATAGTCCGGTTCCGTACATTGATCCCTGAAAAAATGGTAGGAATCCCAAAGTGGTTTGCAGAAATGGCTGAACAGTATTTCTCATAAAAGGAACAAGAACAAATATTCCCCAAAAACCAAAAATTATACTCGGGATCGCAGCAAGTATTTCTATCAGAAAGCTTATTGGCGCTTTGACAGATTTATGAACTATTTCAGAAAGGAAAACTGCAACTCCGATACTTACAGGCAATGAAAGCACTAAAGCAAGTATTGAAGAAACTATCGTACCGTATATGAAAGCAAGCGCTCCGAATTCTTCTTTTACCGGATTCCACTCATTGGAAAAAATAAATCCAAATCCGAATTTTTCCCGGCTTAAATATGAATCTGAAAACATTTCAATGCAGATGTAAATTACCAGACCAACCAGTACCAAAGCAAAAAGAAGCGTGAGATTCTCAAACAGAATATCTCCCAGCTTCTTTTTACTCTTTATTTCATTTTTATCTGTTTCCGTAATTTTTACAATTTAAAATTTACTTTATCAAAAATAATTATTTTAATCCGAAAAATCTCCGGCTATTACAGAACAATAGCTTTAATATTTTATATTTAAAATTTTCTCATTTGCTTTTTTAACCACGTCCGCAGGCAATGGAGCATATCCCAGATCTTTTGCAAAACTTTCACCCGTGCTTAAAGCCCAGGTAAGAAACTCCTTCATGGTCTTTCCCTTGGAAGGATCTTTCTGATTTTCATAAATTAAAATATATGTATAGCTTGAAATCGGATAAGAACCTTTTCCTTTTGCATTTGTTATTGATTGTCTAAGATCGGCAGGAATTTCAGCTACTGACTGCTCTGCAGCTTTTGTCAGAGATTCAAGATTTGGTGAAATAAATTCCCCTTCAGTGTTTTTAACATTTGCATATTTTAGTTTATTCTGAAGCGCATAGATCAGCTCCACATAACCGATGGAATATTCAAGCTGCTTTACAAGACCCGTAACTCCTTCATTACCTTTTCCACCCTGACCAACGGGAAATTTTACGTCCTTTGCAACTCCGACTCCGGTTTTCCATTCTTCGCTGACTTTACCAAGATAGTCAGTAAATACAAATGTTGTTCCGCTGCCGTCTGTTCTGTATGTAACAATAATGTCTTTATCAGGCAAGCTGACATCTGTATTTTCCTTCTGAATCAAAGGATCATTCCATTTTTTAATTTTTCCCATATAGATCCCGGATATTGCTTCCCCTGATAAATTAATATTTTTATCTATTCCGGGAATATTATATGTCAGAACAACAGAACCTATAACTGTTGGAATATGTATTATTTTATTATTATTTTTTGTGTCAGCTTTTTCAATTTCTTCATTGCTCATCGGAGAATCAGATGCTCCAAAGTCAACTGTCCCTTCAGTGATCTGCTTTACTCCCCCTCCGCTTCCGATCGACTGATAATTAATTTTCGCATCTTTATTAATTTTTGCATATTCATTGAACCATTTTGAGTAGATTGGATAAGGAAATGTTGCACCGGCACCGTTGATCTGACCTCCCGGTTTATTTACAGGTGCGTCTTTTTTTTCACCGCAGGAAATTAATAATACTGACAGAATTATTGCAATTAATATTTTCATTTTTGTTTGTTTGATTTAGTGATATATAAAAATACTGATTAAAATTTACAGTCTATGTTAAGAAATTGTAAACAAGAAACAAAAAATCCATTCTGATATAATAAATTATCAAAATGGATTTTATTAAAAATAACGGTACCCGTGAAAATTTATTTTATCAGAATCATTCTTTTTGTTTCAGTAAAATCTCCGGACTCTAATTTATAAAAGTAAGTTCCGCTTGCCAAGCTGTATTTCCCTGCATCGAAATTTATTTCATAATTTCCCGCATCCCTTCTGTCATTAACAAGTTCAGAAACTTTCTGTCCCGCTAAATTAAACACACTTAAATTGACAAATGAATTTTCAGGAAGAGAAAATTTTATGCTTGTATTCGGATTAAACGGATTTGGATAGTTTTGAGATAAAGTATAGTTTGACGGAACTGAAGCAACAGAATTATTTCCCGCACCTGTAATTACAAAATTTGTCTTGATAACATAAAGACCTGAGTCTGTGTCCGAGCCTATGATTTTCCCGGATGGAAACATATACACTCCCCAGCATCCCAGATAATCTGTCGAGTTGTCTCTTTTATAAGTATCATACCATGCAACTTCCACAGGATTATTCACATTTGAAATATCTAAAACTCTTATACCTGCCGTGTAATGAGCGATCACAGCATAATTACCGTAGATCTCGACATTGTGAACTATCGTTGTTGTTAAATTTGTCGGAGCCCATTCTCCTATAAATGTAATATTGTTAAGATCCTGAATATTCCAGAAATTTAATTTTCCCGGCAATGGTGAATCAAGTTCATTTGTAGTCAGCAAATATTTTCTGTCACGTGTAATATCGCAATTGTGTGTTGAAATAGTTGACTGCGGATATGATTGAAATGTCCTTACTGTCGAAAGTGTATTTTTATTTCTTGCATCGATTATTGAAGTTTCACCTGTATAAATATTCGAAGCCCAGATCGTATCGTTTAAAACTCTGCAGTCGTGAACGTACTTTGAAGTCCATTTTCCTCTCAAAACCGGAGTTTCGGGATCTGCTGAAAGATCAAGTATTGCAATTCCGCCGCTTCCTACAAAACTCGAATTTGCTCCGTTAAGATAAAGATAAGGTCCCGACTGCTGAATTGAATGTGTCCTTGTATGGCCTGATGCTACGAATTTTTTTACATAGTGAATGGAATCCGGAAGATACTGCAGATCCACTATCTGAATTCCGCTGTTACTTGCTTCCGAAACTATATAAGCGTAATGAGAATATACTTTCATTTCTCTCCATTCCGAAGCCGTGCCTGCGACAAAACCTACTTCATGTATATTCGAAGAATCTGTAATATCTACAAATGATGTCCCCGGCTGGCAGCCGATAATTGCATACTCTCTGCGGTTCGGAGCTGTATATCCCCAGCATGCTGAATACTTATACTGAAAAGTTGAAGGTCTTGGATTTAAATGTTTTAGAAGATGTGTATTATTATCTGCCAGTTGTGAAAATGATTTACCGGTAAATGTAAATATTCCAATCAACAGAAATAAAAAACAGATTAACTTTTTCATTGTTATAAATTTATTTGGTTTGGATTAATTATTTTTTTAAAAAAAATTTTACGATCATTTACTTTAAAATAAAAAATCCCGGAAATGCGGGATTTTAATTTATTTCTGAAAGTCCTTTTCAATAAAGCATACTGTACTATTTAAGGAGTAACATTTTTTTGGTTTCTTTAAAATTATCAGCACTGAGAGTATAAAAAAATGTTCCGCTGGATAATCCGTATTTTGATGCTTCAAAATTAACTTCATAATCTCCTCCGGCCTGATCTTCATTAACAAGTTCAGCTACTTCATTTCCCAGGACATCATAAACCTTCAGTTTTACAGAAGAAAGATTTTGAGTCTCTGATGGGATTGTGTATCTGATCACTGTTGACGGATTGAACGGATTAGGATAATTCTGAGAAAGTGAAAATTTATCCGGAACAGAATTCACAGTCTGATTTCCGGTTCCTGTAATAACAAAATTTGTTTTAATTACATACAAACCTGTCTGCCTGTCTGAAGCTATGATCTTTCCCGACGGAAACATATATACTCCCCAGCAGCCGTTATATGATTCACCGTTATTAGTTGGATAAGTATCATACCAGGCAACTTCATTAATAGTATTCGGATTTGAAATATCTACAATTCTGATACCGGCAGTGTAATGAGCAATAATTCCATAGTTTCCGTAAGTTTCTATGTTATGAACAATTGCAGTAGTAATTCCTGTCGGCTGCCAGCTTGTTATATAAGACGGATTTGACTTATTGTCAATATTCCATAATTTTAAAAGATAAGGCGCTGTACCGATCTCATCAGTGACATACAACCTTTTTCTGTCTGTGCTCAAAGCCGTATTATGAGGTCCTGATCCCGGTAAATTTGTAAAAGTTACTACAGTATTTAATGAACTTTTATTCAATGCATTAATGATCGAAACTTTTCCGTTATTTATATTTGCGGCATATATAGTATCATTTATAACTCTGCAATCATGCACATACAATGTAGTCCAGTCTCCCATTTTCACGGGATTAACCGGATCAATAACATCAAGTACAGTAATTCCTCCCACTGAATTTGCATTTCCGCCGTTTAGATATAAATAATGTCCGGATTGTGAAATAGAATGTGTTTTTGTATATCCTGTATATCCCCATGTTTTTACAAGACTGACAGAATCAGGAAGATACTGAAGATCAACTATCTGCAATTTACTGTTAGATGCTTCAGAAACTATATAAGCATAATGCGAATATGTTTTCATTTCTCTCCAAGCAGAATTCAGACCTGTTAAAAAATCAACTTCATGAATATTTGCAGAATCAGTTACATCTATGAAAGCTGTTCCGGAAGGGCATCCCAGCAGCGCATATTCTCTTCCGTCCGGAGCTTTATATCCCCAGATAGCAGAGTAAAGAGTACTTGTAAAATGCTGATTCAGATTTTTTAACAGGTATGTGTTTTGATTAGGAAGCTGAGAATATGAATCTTTTGATATTACTGAAAAACTAATTATCAGAAGAAACAGAATTGTTTTTTTCATTTTTTAAAATTGATATAAATTATTTTTTGGGATTTTTTATTTTATTAAAAGCATTTTTTTAGTT
>DAIPYE010000120.1:0-2511 GCA_036782915.1 Bacteroidota bacterium
CAGAGGCGGGAGATCGGGGTTCTCCGGAAACAGAGGGGGCAACAGCATAAACGGAGGCAACAGAAATTTCAATACAAACCGGAATTTTAACACAAACCGTAATTTCAATACAAACCGCAGCACTAATAAAAGTAATATTAAAAAAAATAATACAGGTACGAACCGTGAAGGCTTAACGAAAGATAATACCAGACAAAATACAAAAGAATCAGTAAGAAACAGGGACACAAAAAATACTAAGGATAACAAGAGTAACAAGGATAGGGACGACCGTGGAGACAGGCAGGATGACCGTCAGGACAACCGGGGGGACAGACAGGAGAACAGAGATGATAACCGCGGAGACAGACAGGAAAACCGTCAGGACAGGTTTGACAATAACAACTATAATTATTATCACGGTTATCATTACGGCGGATATTATCCATATCATTATCATTCGTTTTATCCTTTTGGCTGGGGAGCATTCTGGTATCCGATTGGATTTTTTATGACTACACTTGCAACAACAGCAATATTGATTGACGATGATGATGATGTTGTTGAAAACAACTATTATTATGACCAGGGTGTGTATTATCAGCAGGCAGACAGCGGAAAAACAGGATATGAAGTTGTTAAGGCACCTGAAGGTGTTGAAATTACAACTTTGCCTTCGGGTTACACTACGACAGTTATAGAAAATATGAAATACTATTATCACGGCGGAGCATTTTATATTCAAACAGATTCCGGTTACAAAGTTACCAAAGCACCAATTGGAGCAATAGTTTATAATCTTCCCGAAGGATCTGTAGAGATGGATGTAGAAGGAAATAAGATTCTTAAATATGGAGGAGTCTATTATCAACCGATATCACATGATGGCCGGGATGCATATGAAGTAGTAAACTTTAAAGGATGAAAAAGAGCAATATTAAAAGTAGCAGTGAAGAATACAATAATATGCAAAAACTTTATTACTTATTGGATTAATTAAAGTTGCCTTTTTGAAATTTTAAAGGCAACTTTTTTTTATTTATATTACTGAACCATTATTACTGATTCCAAATTTTTTTGAAAATGATCGCAATTTTTAATTTTTATATTTCTAAACTTTATTTGTTCCGCCTTTTATTTCAGGAATAAATAATGTAATGTGTTTAACTCGATTTCAGAATAATTAAAATGAATGATGATATGAATTCTAATCTATCTAATTCAACACAAAGAAAAAAATTTATAATAATCGCTTTTTCGATTTTTATTGCGGCAATTCATATTTTCACATACCCAAAATTGACTTATTCACAGTTCGCCGAAAACAGTCTAATGCTAAAACTAAATAACAACTTAAACAAAAGTAATTTTAATACTGAAAGTACTGCGTCTGATTCTGCAAAAACTACCGGTTCATATATTCCCGGTAAAGGATTGAAATTAGTGGATACAGATAAAGGTTCTGTCAGTTTTGGAGTATTTTCTTATATACGTTATCTAAATCAGAAAGGACTCGATTCCACTTATACAAATTCTTTCGGGAAAACCAGCAGCATAAAAAGACGTCAGGACGTTCAGCTAAATAAAGTTAATATTAAGTTTTTCGGATGGATCATGGATCCGGATTTCCGGTATCTGTTTTATGTATGGACGAGCAATACATCACTTGGTCAGGTATCACAGGTAGTTGTAGCGGGTAATCTTCAATACGGAATAGATAAACATATTAATATCGGTGCAGGAATAAATTCTCTGCCGGGTGTTTTCAGTACATCAGGAAATTTCCCGTACTGGCTGCCGGTGGATAACAGACTTATAGCGGATGAGTTCTTCCGTCCGTCTTATACGACAGGGATCTGGGCAAACGGAAGAATTACAGACAATTTGGATTATAATGTCATGGCAGGAAATAATCTGAGTCAGTTTGGAGTTGATGCCGGACAGCTTGACAACGGGTTAAGAACTTTTTCCGGAGTTATAAACTGGTATCCTACTACAGGTGAGTTTGGAAAATATTCTTCCTTTGGTGATTTTGATTATCATAAAAAACCGGCAACACTTCTTGCCGGACATTTTACATACAGTGAAGAAAACAAAGAAAGCCAGCCGAACTCAGATCAGTTTGAAAATGTGCAGCTGAGGCTTTCAGACGGAAGTATAATATTTACTTCAGATCTGTTCGGTCCCGGAATTACAATAAACGATGCTGTTTATAAAATGACATGCGCAAACCTTGGATTTAAATATAAAGGTTTTGCTTTTGTGGGAGAATATTACTGGAGATGGTTAACTAACTTTACAGGTCTGGGAATTGATTCACTTGGTTTTAAAGAAATTACTGACAATGGATTTCAGGCAAATGCTTCATATATGATACTTCAGCAGAAGCTTCAGGTTTATGCAACGTTATCACAGGTGTTTGGTGATTACGGAAATCCTTGGGATGCAAGAGTCGGCTTTAATTATTACCCCTGGAAAAACCAGGCTTTCAGAATGAATGTGGAATATATACAGGTCTACCGAAGTCCAGTC
>DAIPYE010000120.1:2521-10088 GCA_036782915.1 Bacteroidota bacterium
GGAGCATTGTCACTTCCTTATCCTGTTGGAGGAACCGGAGGAATATTCAATTTAGATTTTATGGTTAATTTCTAATGTGTCCGGAATTTCAATATTTAATATTTCAGAAAGGTATTTTGTTTTATTTTGAATTCATAAAATTGTTTATCTAAATTATTAAAAAAGAGGAAACGAATTCCTCACATTAAACAAAAAAAATGAAAGGAAAGTAAAATGGCAAAAGCAGCAGTAAAAAAAGCAGCAGTAAAAAAAGCTGTAAAAAAGAAAGCGGTGAAAAAAGCAGCTGTAAAGAAAGCAGTAAAAAGTAAAGCAATTAAGAAAGCAGTGAAGAAAGCTGTTGTGAAAAAAGCAGTAAAGAAAGCTATTGTAAAAAAAGCGATAAAAAAAGCAGTTGTTAAAAATGCATTAATGAAAGCTAAATAATTGCTTATCTCTATAAATACTTAGGTAAATTAAATAACTGCCGGATATTACCGGCAGTTATTATGATATAGTATGAATTATGGATTAAGTAAACTGAAAAAGATATTAATTACTTAAAGTTGCCTGTTTGAAATTCTTGAGGCAACTTTTTTTAATTATGTACCTTAGCCACTTATTCTGATTCCGAAGTTTTTTGAAAATAATTGCAATAAACTTTTTAATAATTCTAAAGCAATTGAAAAGATGCAGGCATTTCAAAAATAAAACAACTCGAGATTAAATACAAAATGTATTATGCGTATTATTAAAATATTAATTCTTATAGTTATAGCTGTAATATTTTTTAAAGCCGACTTGTCAGCACAATCTGCTGTTTATCCATCCGATTCAATAATTTCAAAAGAGAATTTTACCAAAGAAAAAGACACACTGAGTTCAAAAGACGTTCACCCGCAGGATTCTCCCGAAAACAGCGGACTTATTGTGATATCAAACAATAAAAAATTCAGTATGAGGTTATACGGCTCAGCAAGAATATATGGCTCATATGACTTTAACGGATTAGTTGGAGGAACCGGATTTAATATAAGTGATATTCCCGTAGATCCGGTTAATGAAGATGAAACATTTTATATGACAGCAAACCTGACGCGGTTAGGAATTGAAGTTAAACGGAAAACTATACTTGGCAATACTCTGATAAAAATTGAAACAGATTTTAACGGAACCGATAGTAAATTCAGAATTCGTCAGGCATACGGTCAAACTAATCATTTTATAGTAGGGCAGACATGGACAAACTTCAGTGATATTGAAACATTACCTTTGACAGTTGATTCTGACGGACCTCCTACTGCTGTTACTTTAAGAACAGTTCTGATAAAATACTATCTTGATTTCAAACCCGGTTGGAGATTCAGGGCGAGCATTGAATCACCCAGTTCAGTAGTTTTCATACCGGATACATTGTCATTAGAAACCGTAACACAAAATTATCCGGCAACAGGTATTAACTTAAAGAAAGACTGGAAAGCATTTCAAATAAAAGGAGCAGGAATTCTAAATCCTATTTCAGTCCGAAATCTTTCAGGCGAAAGAGGGTCATTACTGGGAAGAGGCGCGCTTCTAAGTATGAATGCAGACTTTTCTTCAAGCTCATCATTTAAATTTCAGGGAATCTATGGCAACGGAATTGCCTCATTCATGAATCTGGCTGAAAATTCTGCTTTTGATGTTGTGCTGAATCCTGAAGTAGGAGAATATGAGCTGACCACTTGCTATGGAGGTTATGTTGCCTACAATCAGAGCCTTATAAAAGATTTTATCGATGTTGATGTAGTTTACGGATTGGTGAAACTAATCATGGAAGATTACTTTCCCGATTATTCTTTTAATTTAGGACAGTACATTACACTTAATGCTTTTATTCAGAGTCCGGAAGAATTCAGACTTGGAGTTGAATATTCTTATGGTTATAAAAAAACAAAAGACGGGAAGCACGGAAATGCAAACAGGTTTGCATTCAGTTTTTATTATGATTTTTAAACCCTGAATAATAATGTTTAAAAATTATATTCTTAAAGATCTAAAATTTGATTTCAAAGCCGGACTTGCAGTTGCGGCATTGTCCTTACCGATCGGCGTTGCTTATGCGGAAATGCTCGGTCTTCCCCCGGAGTCAGGTATTTACACGGCTGTATTTGCATTGCTTGGATATTTTATATTAGGAACTTCAAAGGAATTAATAATCGGTCCTGACTCTGCTATTATTGCAATCATTGCTTCATCAATTATTGCTTTCGGCATTTCAGAAACCGAACTGAAAATTCAGTTTACAATTCTGACCACGATTATTACAGGTTTACTTTTTTTTATCTGCGGATTTCTACGTCTGGGCTTTATAGCTAACTTCCTCTCAAGACCTATATTAATGGGTTACTTAAACGGAGTTGCCGTAATACTGATTATAAGTCAGCTTCAAAAATTTACGGGTGTGGAAATAAAAAACAGCAGTTCAATTGCAGGTTTATTTGAATTCATTAAAGGAATAGAATCGATACATATTCCCACTGCTATAATAGGAATAATATCACTTTTTTTGATTTCATTCTTCAGAGTTTATTCAAAAAAAATTCCGGCACCAATTTTACTTATTCTGATCTCAATAATATTCGGTTCATTATTAGGACTGGAAAAGCTTGGAATTAAATTTTCACCTGAAATTCAAAGCTCGTTTCCCATGCCCGTTTTGCCGGAGTTAGGATTATTCAGAGATTACCTTCCGAAAATTTTGGCAGATGCATCAGCTATTCTTTTTATATCATATACAAACACTATGCTAATCAGCCGGTCTCTTTCAAAGAATAAATTTGCTATTGACCCGGACAGGGAATTTTATGCAATGGGTCTTTCTGATTTTTTAAGCGGACTGTTTAAAGGCTTTCCGGCGAGCGGCTCGAGCATAAGGACTAAGATTAACATCGAGACAGGCGCAAGAACAAAATTTTCATTAATTACTGCTGCATTATCCATGCTGGCTGTTGTAATTTTTTTTCCGAAACAATTTTCACTGATCCCTTCGGTGATTTTTGCGGCGATCATAATTGATTCTGCAATGGGAATGTTTGATTTCAAAGAAATAAAGGAAATACGTTTATTCAGCAATGAAGAGTTCAGAATCTCAATAATCTGCATGCTCGGAGTAATGGTAATTGGCGTACTCGACGGCATATTACTTGCACTTGTAATGTCATTTTATTACTTGATAAAAAGGTCTTCTGCTCCTTTGGAATATGAACTTGTGTTTGACCCAAAATCAGAGACGATATCAGGTGTCGAAGAGCATAATCAGAATCTTGTCAGAGAAGATTTTTTTATATACAGGTTTAATTCACCGATGCTTTTTTATAATTTTGATTATTTCAGAAAAAAACTATTTGACAGAATTTCGGAAAGACAGAATCTTAAATTTATAATTATTGACTGCAATCCGGTAGTTTATATTGACATCACCTTCAGAGATAATTTAACAGATATTGTAAAAGAGATGAACCGTAAAAACATCAAAGTGATTTTCTGTTTCGTAAATGATTCTTTTCAAAATAAAATGACAAAAAAACTTACTGATGAAAATCTGGATACTGAAATATTTTATAAGAACATCAGTTCGGGTATTAAAACTATAATCTCGCCGGGATGATCAATTTTTAAAAGTTTTAGTTCAATGTGAAAAAATCATTTAAAAAATTTAAAATAAAATTATGTTTAAGAAAAAATACAGTATCGGAAAAGAGATCCGGAGTAATGTCCCGAGAAGATCTCATTCAAAATTTACACCTACGCCGGACAGACCATCCGTCAGAGAAATGATCGAAGCTTCAAATTATGACAGGCTTCCCGATCTGATTCCGATTCGCCATTTCAGAATGAGTGAGAATCCGTTTGTATTCTACAGAGCAACTGCTTCAATTATGGCGAGAGACTTATTTAATACTCCGTCTACCGGTATACTTGTGCAGGCAAACGGTGACTGCCATTTAAAAAATTTTGGCGGATATGCGACTCCCGAGCGTCATCTTGTGCTGGATATGAATGATTTCGATGAATCTCATCCGGCAAATTTTGAATGGGATTTAAAAAGATTAGCCACAAGCTTTATACTTGCTGCCAGGGCTAACGGATTTAAAGAGTCGGATGCAGCAGATGTTTCGAGGAAGCTTGTTTCTGAATATCAGGAAAAGGTGAATGAATTTTCCAATATGAAACTGCTTGATCTCTGGTATCTTAAGTTTGATATTGAAGAACTCAAAAGAGAAAGCAAGAGTGCGCGTGTTAAGAAACAATTTGCCGGTGTTATTTCCAAAGCAAATAAGCAGAATCATGATAATGTGTTTTATAAGATCACCAGTGATAACAGCGGGACAAATTCCATTTCAGAATATCCTCCATTAGTATATCATCCTTATGATCTTGAAAAATCCAAGGATATGATCAGTTTCTTTATTGAAGGGTATAAAGCAACGCTGCAGCCGGACAAAAAATTTCTATTTGATCAGTATAAGTTTGTTGATGTTGCTTTAAAAGTTGTCGGAGTCGGAAGCGTTGGCACAAGATGTTTTATAGCACTGTTTATCAATGATGCAAACGAACCTCTCTTTATTCAGGTAAAGGAAGCACGTCAGTCAGTTCTAGAACCCTTTTCTTCACCAAGTATTTATAAACATCACGGAGAAAGAGTTGTAAACGGACAGCGGTTGATCCAGAGCGGGAGTGATATTTTTCTCGGATGGTCAAGCAGTGAAGCAGGGAGACACTTTTATTTCAGGCAGTTGAAAGATAAAAAAATATCTGCTGAAGTTGAGAAGCAGGATAAATATTTATTAAATGTTTATGCGGGACTCTGCGCAGGTGTATTGGCCCGTGCTCATTGCAAGACAGGCAATGGATCACTACTTTGCGGATACATAGGCAAAGGTGACGTCTTTGCAGATGCGATCACAAAATTTGCATTCACGTATGCTGATCAGACAGAAAAAGATTATGAAGAATTTATGAAAGCTATAAAAACAGGTCAACTGAAAACTGAAGGACCAAAAGTTAAAAAGTCCGACAAATGAAGCTTGATCATAACCATGGGAAGAGTGAAGCTGAATTAAAAGATTTTGGAAAAGAGATGCTGAACCATTTTCCCGGTTCGTCACATTCAGTGTTTTTAATAAATCTAGCGGTAATAATAATGGTTATTTTATTTAACGAAAATCTGCATGCTCAAAAGACAAGTAATGAAATGGAACTATATGGATTTCTCATGACGGATGCAGGATATAATTTTAACACAATTAATCCGGACTGGTATGATGTAATGAGAGTCACTCAGCTTCCTTCATATAAAAATGAATTTGCTCCGGACGGAAAAATGTTTTTCAGTATGCGGCAGACAAGGTTTGGTGTAAAAAGTAACTTTAATACTGCGCTTGGAAAATTAAAAACGCAATTCGATTTTGATTTTTTTGGCGTAGGTGCAGATAAAGGTCAGACGACTTTCCATTTAGTTAATGCATACGGTCAGTTAGGTAGATTCGGAGCGGGTCAGACAGCAACAGCATTTATGGACTTTGGTGTTTTTCCGCAAACACTTGATTACTGGGGACCGACGACAAGGGCTTTTTATCTTAACATACAATTATTTTACATTCCAATTGAAGAGAAGAATCAATATATGAAGGTCGCGCTCGAACGTCCGGGCGGAAGCGCAGCAGGACCAGATGAAAGTATAGAAAGAATTGACATAAGCGGAGTTAAGCCGTATTATAATCTGCCTAACCTGACTGCGCAATACAGATTCGGAGGAGACTGGGGATATGTTACTGTTGCAGGCGTATTAAAGAGTTTGAAATGGAGAGAAATTTCGGACAGCGCCGCTTTCAAATTAAACGGAAGCGCTGTAGGATGGGGAACAAATTTAAGCGCTGTCATTAATACGGGAAAAAATGTTAAATTGAAATTTCAGGGAGTGATCGGGCAGGGAATGGAAAATTATCTTGCGGATGTATCGCCTGATGTCGGACTTGAAAGTAATTCTGCTGACATTAATACACCTTATATAGGTAAAGCAATTCCCATTCATGGTTTTTTTGCATTTGCTGAAATTTTATGGAACAGTAAAATGAAAAGTTCCCTGGGATATTCGTATGAAAAAATTTCCAATACAAACCTTCAGCCGGCAAATGCGTACAGGCAAGGTCAATATGCGTTAGTAAACTTACTTTATACACCAATGGAAAATTTCATGACGGGAGTTGAATATCAGTTTGGCAGACGAGATAATTTCAGCGATGGATTTCATTCAATTGGAAATAAACTTCAGATTTCGTTCAAATATTTTTATTCACAAAAAATAAATTTAAATTAAATCATTAAACAATAGAAAGGAAAAAGACATGGAAAAAGAATGGATGACTCCTAAAGCTGTTGCAATTCCCAAAGATAATAAAGAATTGGAAATGGGAAGATACGGTCCGATCTTCCCTAAAACCCCGGCTAATTACGGATTCTCAGTAATTGCAAAAGTCAAACCCGGAAGAGAACAGGCAGTTCGCGATTACGGAAAGACAATTGAAGAGGCAGTAAAAGCTAATCCTACAGTATTGGCTCCGCTGAAACTGCATTATTTACGCTGGGTTTTGTTTGATGTCGGATCGGGGTTACACTTTATGTATCAGGGAATATTTGATACGGATTTTGATAAATACATTGAGGATGCAATTGCGCTTTTCAATAGTACAGGCATCAGTACAGTTTTTATGAATTTTGAAGGATGGCCTGAAGACTGGAAGACAAACGTAGAAGCAGTAACTAAATTCTTTCGTGACCATCAATGCCAAAGCTTCCTTGAATACGGCGAGTATCCTTATGTTTCGGCAGATGAGATCAAGAAAGCTTTAAAGATCAAATCATCATTTGAAGAAATGCTGGATCAGATGCAGTGAGCAAGTGAGATGTATAATGTGAGACGCGAGACGTTTCACATTAAGCTTGTAATGAAAACGGACATTTTTAATTTTAAAAAAATTTATTATGCTCGAAATAGAAGACATTCAACATTATTTGTTAACACGTCCAAATGCAAAAATTGCGCAGTATGATTTTCTTACATTTAAAAATCCGGAAAGCGGAAGAAAGTGGCTTGCCGAACTTTTACCCACTGTCGGAAATGCAAAAGGTGTATTAAATGCAAGTGATGAGGACATGAGATGGGTAACAATCGCATTTACACACAACGGACTTCGTGCGCTGGGAGTGGATGAAAAATCTCTCGCGACTTTTCCTGAACCTTTCAGGCAGGGAATGGTTGCACGTGCTCCAATGCTTGGTGATACAGGAGAGAATCATCCGGACAACTGGCAGGATAAAATGGCAAGTCCCGACCTACATGCCGTGATTATTCTATTTGCAAAAGATAAAGATGAACGTATTCGCTGTGAAAACAAACATAAGGAATATCTCACGCGGAATCCCGGAGTTGAAGTTATGTCAACCTTGCTTCTTGAAGCAGTTCCGCCATTTGATTATGTGCATGAACATTTTGGTTACAGAGACAGACTTACAACTCCTGTGATAGAGGGAATGGGAGTTGAGGCGACGC
>DAIPYE010000121.1:0-9972 GCA_036782915.1 Bacteroidota bacterium
TTAAATCTAAATTATGTCAACAAGACGTGAATTTATTAAGCAGTCATCTTTAATTGCAGCAGGAGCGGTAATTTCCGGCAATGCGTTTGGATTAAATTTTATTAAAAAGCCCAGGGTAATAATTCTCGGTGCCGGATTATCCGGACTGGCTGCGGGTAAAATGTTGACCGAAAATGGTTACGATATTACAATACTTGAAGCTAGAAACAGGATCAGCGGCAGAGTTTTTTCACATATAATCGACGAAAAAGAAGATCTTGTAATTGAATTCGGCGGTGAGTGGATCGGAGATTCACATAAAAGAATGCTTGCTATTTGCGATCAGTTAGGACTTGAACTTTTAGACAACCGATTTCATGACAGATTGATTTATGACAACAAATATACAGAATCGGAGGAATCAGTTTTTTCCCCGGAATGGTTTTTTTCACCTGAGTGGAAAGAAAAGTATAAAAAAATTCTGGATGGATATTCAAATTTATCCGAAAAAGATCTGTTAGAACTTGATAAAATGGACTGGTGGAGATATTTAATGAATCAAGGTATTTCACAGAAAGACCTTGATATAATGGAATATGCGAACAGCACTGATTTCGGAGAATCAATCAGGTTTGTTTCAGCATATTCCGCTCTTTATGAATATGCAAACTCTAACGCTACAAATGAACTTGATAAAAAAGTCAAAGGCGGAAATGGTCGTATTGCAAAAGCAATGGCTGACAAAATCGGATGGGATAAAATAAAAACTGACCATAGAGTTGAATCTGTAAGTTATAATGGTCTCAATTCCGGTATAACAGTTATATGTAAAAACGGAGAAAGTTTTGAATGTGACAAACTGATCTGTTCAATTCCTACATTTTCAATTTCTAAAATAAAATGGAACCCTGTACTTCCCAAGAGTAAAACAGATGCGATCAATGCATTGCAGTACAGCAGGATCAACAAGTCAGCGACATTGTTCAATGAAAAATTCTGGGAAAGTTCCGGCAAAGGTGAAAAGTACAGTATCTTAACTGATACATTCGCGCATTATTTTTATACCGGAACAAAGAATCAGCCTTCATCAAAGGGAGTTTTGATTTCTTATTCTATTGGTGACAAGGCTGACATATTTCATCATATGACACAGGCTGAGCGGGAAAGAACAATAACGCAGTCGCTGTCAGCAGCTTTTGGGGATGTCAGTAATCTGATCGATAAAAATATGAATTACTACTGGGGAGCTGATGAATACAGCATGGGAGCATACGGATTTTACGGCAA
Source organism: Bacteroidota bacterium (assembly GCA_036782915.1). GTDB lineage: Bacteria > Bacteroidota > Ignavibacteria > Tepidaquicellales > Tepidaquicellaceae > JAEUSI01. The sequence continues at coordinate 1,267 of DAIPYE010000121.1, forward strand.
AGGTCAGGCATGGATTATGCCGGTTTTACAGGAAAAACTCGGTAATATTTATTTCTCCGGCGAACATATATCTGATGACTGGCAGGGATTTATGGAAGGCGCAGTGCAAACTGGTGAAATTGCTGCTACCGGAGTTATGAGTTAATTAAAGCATGGTTGTGATATTTGTATTTGCTTTGAAATTAACCGCTGGAAAATATTTTAAAACTATGTCTATGTTAAAATCCAAATATGAACGGAAAAATGAATGCTACAAAGAAAGCCCAAATAAAATAAACCGGCAGGAAAGCTGATATTGTTTTATCTACTTCCGGTAATTCACTTTTCAAACTCATTATCCTGAACAATTTAATTGTCACAAGAAGTAAATTCGTAAGAATTAAAACATTTCCGCCAAGTACAGCAAGCCTGTTTGGAGTAATTCCCCATTCAGATATCCTGAAAACAATTGCAGAGAGTGCGATTAAGTTTACAATTATTGTTACAACAGACAATAGAAACAAAATTGTAATTTCCAGTCTTTTCCCTTTTGACCGGGAAGATTCTGCCGCAGAAAATATAATTATCGCCATTACAATTAATAAAAGACCGTTGAATAAAAGAAGAAATTCCCTGTCATTGAACGGATCTTTACCTGTAACAAATATTGCAATGAGATAAACTATTAGGGTAATTAATACTAATGGACAGAACATTTTTGCGATCAAAGGAGAAACCTTGTTTACTAATTGTGGATTCCTCTGTACAACATACGTTCCCACAATTGGAGAGGCAGCGAGTCCGAATACAGCAACAAAATTCTTATAGAAATTTTCTGCCTTAATATCAATCAATGAAAAAAGACCGATCGTTATTCCCGTGAGTATAATTCCCGAGATCAGAATAATAGTTGTAATTACTATTAAGTCACCGTTATATCTTAAATAGTCCATTCTTTTTTCATAAGAATTTATTTTCTCACCAGTGTAAACAAAACCAAGAACTGACCACAAAAACAGCGGTAAATGAATACATGACAATCTTAGTATATCACTTTTATTATCCGGCATCAGGTTAATAAATACAATTGAAAATAAAACAGAAATTGTCACAATTACCGATCTCTTAAAAGTAAGCTTATTTTTCCATGCAAAATAAATCATCAGTAACGGGAATATTATAAATGAAATATTTCTAGTAATGAAAAATTCCACATCCAGAGATAAAATGTCAGGTAATTTTGCTATTAAGCCTGCAATCAAAGAAGCAAAAATCACAAACATCAACTCACTTTCAGAGCTTTGGGAATTATCGGAACTTTCATAATTAAGTCTTTCATTCCAGAATTCAGCAAATTTATTTTCCTTAATTTCAGGGTATAAAGAATTAAAATCCCTCTTAAAAGCTGTCCTGTTTATCCTGTATAATTTTTCAAGCTCACGTGGATTATTTATATTTGATAAAATTTCTTCTTTCATTTGATTATTAATGTTAATGGAAAGATATTTGGAATGATAAATTTCTAATATCTGCTGAAAATAATAAATTATTTATTAATTCTTACGAGATTGTTTCAGAATTGTTGATGCGCACAATATTTTTAAAGTATTCCCATATTTTGATTCAATGTTTTCAGAACTTTCAGAGCATTTCTCGTGAGAAGACAAGTTTACTTGTTAATCGTGACAATACAGATTTACAGATTTTTTTTCTCAATTGTTATCTACTTTTTAATTATATCGTTCATTAATTTCATAAAATCCTCATCCCATTGGCCTCCGGTAAGCTCCCATGATCTCCGGAAATTATCTTCAGCTGCAAACTCTTCTATAAATTTCACCCATCCACCCCATCTCTTTTTTCTGATCTCAGTTGACTGATCTTTATAATAAAGATATGTACTTTCCAGATAAGTAAATAATATTTCAAAAATAATTATCTCTTTTTTATCACTTAAAGATAACTCAGTTTTTTTTAATGCTGAATTATAAACATCCAGGTCAGGATTTTCCAAACAGATCTTAAGATAATCTGCATATAAAGTGTGACTTGTAAACAAAGCTTCTTTCTCTTTTAATTTCCTCTCCTTGACTTTATCATTGTAATAAACATATATAGCCAACGGAATACCAATAATAGTTGCTGCATAAGAAAGTAGTTCTAACCAGTCTTTAATATTATTTATCTCCATGGATTTGAATTTATATTTAGCGCAAATATAAATATTGATTATATCTGAATCTATGAATGAATTATTGTGATTATCGGAAAAATCTTATTGCTGAATAGATGAATATTAAGATCCTGCAGAGCAGTTAAGAAATTGAATAGAAATAAAATTATTTTTTTATTTTCTTTTGAGAGGAAAGATCGCCTATGTAAAATGAAACTCCGGCATAGAACTGCAGATATGAAATGTTCCTTCCGCCGGCATTATCATTCAAAGAAAACTGATTCGAAGATATGTCAGATTCAAAATCACCTTTGCCGAAAAGATTTGCCATATTGTATTTCAATCCGCAGACAACACCAACATAATCATTAAAATTAAAGTCAACTCCGCCGCCTAACTGAATTCCGATTCTTGTTTCAGACTTCAACTGGTTTTTGGGGAAATTACTGCTGGGATTACTCCCGAAATTACCTCCGAAAAAATTTGCAGTGAGATCAAGTCCGGCAAAAGGATTTACAGAAGATTTTGGTTTGAAATCATATTCATACCCTATTGAAGCAACTATAATACTGACATCAGGAAGAAAATAAACTGTACCGGGTTCAGAACTTCCCTTTCCGTCTTCCTCAGTGTATACATTTGAATAAATATCACCCCAGTTTTTAAATCCTTCGTATTCCAGATTGAATACCAGTTTGAAATTACCGGTTTTGTTAATTGACCATTTTCCTGTCATACCTATATTGTATCCGGTTTTCATAAGATAAGGCCATTGGTCCGCAATTGTATCATTTAATTCAATTGGATTTCTGAAATTCCCGACCGGCTGTGAATATCCCGCAGTCACATTCAAAACAAATTTTGCCTGTGAAAAAGTATCTGATGAATTCAGAATAATCACAACTGCAATAATAACTGAAAAAAATTTATTCATAAATAATTTCGAAATTTTCTGCTGTCTATAATTTTTTAATGGACTTAAATATATTAAAATTACCAAACCAGTAACTCAAATAAAGTTTTACCTCATTATTTCTTAAATGTACATCTTCAAAATCATCATAATATCCTTCTCTGTGATAAAACAAAAACTCCGAACCTATATTTACATGATCAAATAAACCAACTTCTATTCTTGGCCTTAGAATTCCTATATACTCATTACTCGGAGCTCCTACCACTGTGTGCATCCAGTATAAATTATAGTCTACTCCCAAAAATCCCCAGTCAAAATTTATAACACTTTCAAAGTTCATATTCATACCGCTGCTGAAATTGTATTCTTTTTCACCAAATGAAGAGTATATAGAATTTGCAGCGCCTAGCGGCATTATATTCAAATGCACAGAAGTCAGTATGGAAGAATTTTTTACAGTCATAGGAAATTCTGAAAGAAGACCTACACCAAAACTAATGCCTCCAACTTTATATACAGAATTATCAAAAAAATCATAATGCTGGAATATACCGGCAAATATTTTCTGATCTTTTACATTTAAGTTTTTCCCTGCTAAAGTTCCGTAAGCTGTAACCATGCCGATCGGTGAATCTGTTGTATCTTCGCTAATATTAAACTGGGATTGTATTCTGAAAAAATCAAACGGTTTGACTTTTCTTTCTCTGAAAGGTTTTCCGTAAACCATTCTGAAATTTATAGCAGTATTTAATGTTCCGGTAAAAAATGTTGTACCGTCTAACACTCTGTTTGGACCTGCTGAAACCTCCAGATAGATCGGCTCTTTTTCAAATGCCTGCTTAGAAGTTACTCGGGATATTTTGCCGGTAAGTATTCTGTTCAATGCGCGCATCGGATTCAGCAATCCCGCGAAAAATTCTCTTGAAACTCTTGGAAACCCTGTAGTACTTTCATCTAAGATCAGTGAACTGGATCTGTATAAAATTTCACCAAGCATATAACCGCTGACAGTTGTATTGATCAGATCATTAATTGAAGGAGGTTCATTCTCCATGAATATTTCCCACATTAAACTACCTCCAAATGAAAACGGTACAGATTCCCAGAATGAATATCCGTTTGACCTTGCGGTATTAAAATACATATTGCCGTGATAAGGATGTGCAAAGTAGTTTGTAATAAAATGATCATGATCCCATACAGCTCCGAGCTCAAGATTTGTAGCTATTGTCTTAAAATTTATTTTTGCAAAAGATGCTTTTGTAACATAAGCGTTGAAAGCTCCGATACCTGCATTAAGTCCAATAACCTCGGAAATTGGTATCCAGATAGGATATTGTTTATTAAGCTCACTGTCAGGAATTTCTTTTTTGTTTTTTGCGGAATAATTTTCCTCTGTTAAAATTTTATCGCTTATTTTGAAATAACTGGTCAGCTCCTTTTTTACGAAAGGATTTGTACTGATCCTTATAGAAGAATATTCTGTATTGGTTTTCTTATTCAGCTTTAAAACAATTTTCTCAAAAGGATCATGATCCTGAGCAAAACTATTGCCAGGAAATACCAGATAAATAAAAATATATATTAAAAAATTTTTCATTCAGTTGTTACAATATTTTTAGTGAAATGAAAATCCTGCAAGACCAAAAATTTGATTGCTGTTAAAATCATCACCGCTCTTTGCTATAACCCTGTAACTGTATCCAATGCCGCCTAATAGTCTGAAGTTTTTTGATAATTCATATTGACCAATCAGTCTTCCCTGAATTGCGAACTGATGTATCCAGCTCTCATTTGCTTCCTGTTCTTCGAATATCTCAACATAGCCGGCATTTGGTGTTAAAAGAAATTTTTTACTTAAATTAAAATCATATCCGTAATATGCTGCTATCGATCCTGATCTAGTATTCTTAGTGTCAAAAATATTATAACTACCCTCAAGATATGAAACAAATTTAGCAGCATTGATTTTTAAACCGGTTGTAATGGCCGCAAAGTTGCTTGAATAATTTATCCAGGATGCGCCGCCGTTCTTTGTGGCAATATTAACCGCTCCTATCGGAACACCTTTCTGATAATCCGTAATATTTACTAGTCCGAACTGGAGTATGTTATTTACAGAATTGACATTTAAAAGTCCGATCTGAACACCGTTATTTATCCCCGAAATATTTCCCGGAGCTAATTGTAATCCTGTAACAGAATTTGAAACTGCATTAAAAGTTGTTCCAATCTGAACACCTTTAAAATTCTTTCCCGTAATATTTGAATTACCGATCTGAAGTCCTTTAAAATTGTTTCCTGTAATATTTACAACCAGTGAAACCTGCGCACCAATAAAGTCTATTACGGAATAATTTACAGCTCCGCCTATCTGCAGACCTTTAAACAAATTTCCGGAAGTGTTAAATAATCCCCCGATCTCCATTCCGCTCACATTTCCTGCATGCAGATTTCCAACAGCGGACAATAAAAATCCGCCGGAATTTCCCAAAACGCTGGTTACGCCTGCATTAATATTCACCCCGTTTAAATTATTATTAACATGAGTATATCCAAGACCTGTATTCAGTGTTTTAATACTTCCGATATTTGTCATGAATAAAGTGAGGTTTACATCCGCAATATCTTTATCAGTTTTGTTAATGCTTAGAGCTTTATACCATGCAGAAATATTGAAAGGATATTTCTTTCCCTGCGAGAAAGAATCGGATAAATTACATGAAAAAAAAAGAAGTATGATGAATATTCTGACCGGAATATTTTTAAATAACATTTTTTAGTGAGTAAGGATTTTAAAACCTGGGAATATCAATCTGTTCTGAGAATACAAAATTATGATATAAATTTAATTTTAATATGAATTAATTTCTAATTAGGAATTAAAATTTCAATTTACTAATAACAACTAATCTGATTATCTTAAAATAATTTATCAATATTATCGAATAAACAAGCCGCACATTTCAAACGGGTTTGAATTGCTCAAATGACTGAAGGCAGTCGTTGCAATAATGAATTGCTCTGCACTGTGTAGGACCGAAGGAAGATTTCAGAACTGTATTTTTACTGTTGCAAAATGGACATTCAATATTTTTAAACATTTCTATCTGGACTAAACCATTGTGTTTTGGAGGCAACGCAAAATATGATTCTTTTAATAACTCTCTTCCCTTTTCTGTTATCATATTAGTTGACCACTGCACATCAAAACTAACTTCGACGTCAATTCCTGAAACCGGAAGCCTGGAGATCTTTTCTTTAATATCATTTTTCATATACTCAACAGCCGGACAACCTGCAAAGGTCGGAGTCATTTTTACATTTACATAATCATCCTCATTAATTTTAACACCGGTTATAATACCCATATCCACTACAGAAATTTTAGGGATCTCCGGATCTTTAACATCCTCAAGCACATTCCATATTTCTTTTTCGCTTACCATATTAACTTTAATGCTTTAACTTAATTTAAAAATCGTAAATCATAAATCTCTTAGCCCAAATTAAAAAAATTCCCATATCCACTTATAGATATTTTCGGAATCTCCGGATCTTTGACATCCTCAAGCATATTAAATATTTCTTTTAAATCAATCATAAATATTTTTAAATACTACTTCAAAACCATTCACTTTTAACCATTCACCATTGACCAACTACCATTCCGCTTCCGGATCAATACTGTAAACTTCAGTCATCTCATCAAGCAATGGTTTTAAATATTCTGTATGATAACCTTTCCTTCCCCCGTATGAAGCATTTAAGGAATCTACATCCGGTAGTATCAGTTTTGCTTTTTCAACTACAGACTCAATACGGGTCAGCCATTTTTTCATTAATAATTTCTCTCCGGCAAAAATATTTGCAGAAATTAAAACTTCTTCATGACCTGACGGTTCAAAAATTCCAAGCGCTAACGGGAAACATTCATTCAATGCGCTTTGCATTCTGGCTTTGCTCTCTTCATTTCCTTCTGAAAGCTGAATGATCCATGTTTCTGCATGCATTGTATGATATTTTATTTCACCTCTGAATTTTTTTGCAACATCGGCAAGATCTTTTAGAGAAGAGTTTACAAGTAATTCAAACCTTATGGCGTCTGCTTCATCAAATAAAAAATGTCTCATTAAACTGAAACTATAATCACCAATCGGATATTCAACAAGGTGGCAGCATATCATATCACTTTCTTTCCTGTTAAATGCAAGTGTATCCGGATCAGCTTCTCCCATTTTATTAAGAATCTGATAAATCGCAAATGAATGTCCTATCTTATCCTGCGCCATTGACGAAAATGCAATATCTTCCTCCAGTATAGGACCCAGTCCTGTCCATTCAGAATTTCTGTGACCGAGAATAAGCTGATCATCTGCCATTTTCAATAGCAGATCCTTTGCAGCTTTTAATTGCTCATCTGTAAAATTCATAATTTATTCTTTAGAACTTTTTTTAAATTTATTTATCCTGTCCATTACTTTATATCCGCTTGCTTCTCTGTAAATTTTCTCAGGAGCAGTTTCGAAAATATCCTCATCTTCTGTTCTGAATCTTTTTACATCTGAAGTTTTAACCACCCATAAATTTACACACTTATATCTCCGCGCATACTGTTCTTTGGCAAGAAGCAGAGCCATTTCTTCATTCGGAGCATGTAAGGAACCGACATGAACATGATGCTCGCCTGTCTTTGCCTGATGAAAAACTTCATAAGTCTGCCAGTGATTTAATTCTTTTAAAGGATTTGCATCATGCTGATCGGGAAGATTTTCTCTGGTAACTCTGGGATCTATTGATTTAATTGACATTTGAATTATATTTCTGTTTCTGATTTTAAATAAGATCTGGACTTAATAAATAAATTTCCTTACAAAATTTTTACAATTCCGGGGAATTTATGCAAGAGGCATTGTATATTTTTCTTCGGGTCGCATCAATGCTTTTCTTACCCATTCACCTTTTTCTTCAGCTCTTCTTCTTACAGCAAGTCTCTCTTTATTGCACGGACCGTCACCGTTTATGACTTTTTTAAATTCATTCCAGTCCGGTTCAGTATATTCCCACTTCCCTGTCGTTTCATCTTTTCTTAAATTCGGATCAGGCAGTGTTAATTCCAGATCCCAAATTTTCGGGACATACATATCCAGGAATTTCTGTCTCATATCATCATTGGATGCCATTTTAACTTTCCATCTCATTAATGTTTCTGTGTGAACGGAAATTTTATCAGATGGTCCGAAGAAATGCATTATCGGCGGCCACCATCTGTTCAATGCTTCCTGTACCATTTCTCTCTGCTTCGGTGTGCCTGTTGCAAGAAAAACAACATTATCATGTCCGTATTTTAAATGAAAGGATTCTTCAATGCAGATTCTTTCCAATGCCCGGCAGTACGGTCCGTATGAACCTTTGGAATTTGCAACCTGATTTATGATCGCTCCCGCATCTATAAGCCAGGCAATAACTGCTGTGTCTGCCCATGTTACAGCCGGATAATTGAATACATTTGAATATTTTGATTTAATTGTTTGCGCTCTTGAGAAAAATTTCGATAAAATCTTAATTCCATCTGAATATTTTGTTTAAATGAAGAAAAAAAAACAAGAATAAAATTTTATTGTTAAATATAAAGCAT
>DAIPYE010000122.1:0-9910 GCA_036782915.1 Bacteroidota bacterium
TTCAGAAACCATATCTGACTTATGAAGAAGCGAAGAAGAATAAACTGAAAATTGAATTTAAAGAAGAAGATATTTCGAAACCGGAGTTTACGGGAATAAAAGTTTTTGATGATTATCCGCTTGAAGAAATTGCAGAATACATAGACTGGGCACCGTTTTTCAGGACGTGGGAACTTGCCGGAAAATATCCTGAAATTCTCGAGGATAAAATTGTAGGTGAGCAGGCGAGAGAATTATTAAAAGATGCGAAAGCTTTGCTTGATAAAATTATAAAAGAAAAATGGCTGCAGGCGAAAGGAGTCATAGGAATATGGAATGTAAATTCGGTCGGCGATGATATAGAAGTTTATACAGACGAATCAAGAAAAGAAGTTAAAAAAGTTTTTCATACACTTCGTCAGCAGGGACAGAAGAGCTCGAATGTTCCGAACATTGCTTTATCGGATTTCATCGCGCCTAAAGAAACCGGATTGAATGATTACTTCGGCGGATTTGCAGTTACAGCGGGGATCGGTATTGAAAAATGGATAAAGAAATTTGCAGACGATCATGATGATTACAATAAAATTATGCTTCAGGCATTAGGAGACAGATTAGCAGAAGCATTTGCAGAGCTAATGCACAAAAAAGTCAGAACTGAATATTGGGGTTATTCAAAAGATGAAAAGCTTGGCAATGATGATCTGATAAAAGAAAAATACGTAGGCATAAGACCTGCGCCGGGTTATCCTGCCTGTCCTGATCACACAGAAAAGTGGTTATTGTTTGAAATGCTTGATGCTGAAAAGAATGCCGGCATAAAATTAACAGAAAGTCTTGCAATGTATCCTGCTTCGTCTGTAAGCGGAATGTATTATGCGCATCCGCAGTCGAGATATTTCGGGTTGGGAAAGATCGGTAAAGATCAGGTCGAAGATTATGCGGAAAGAAAAGGGATGAAGATCGGGGAGATTGAAAGATGGCTGTCGTCGAATCTTAATTATGAATAGTGAATGGTGAATAGTGATCTTGAGATAACACATCAGAGATGGCGTTTGGATGCCATCCCTGATTTAAAATATAAATTACATACCTTTTGGCTGTAAAATACTTACACGATTGCCTTCGCTGTCAATAAATGAACAATACAGCCCGACTCCGGGAATATCATCCGGCTCACCGGGATTCATACCGCCGAGAATTTTTCCGCCTGCTTCAACAATATTTTTCATTGATTCTCTGATATCGTCAACTGCCAGTACAATAGAAGGATGCTGATTATCTTTTGTTTTTTCGAATAAACCTCCGTTGATCATTCCCGGTTTTTTCGGAAAATGAGTTTCAGGATCCAGTTCGGAAGTCGATACTATCACATAATTTCCCATTTCAGGACCGAGCATCTGAGATTGCCAGCCGAATACTTTTTCATAAAATTCTGACACACGGTTTTTGTCTTCGTAGGGCATTTCAAAATGCACTACAGGATTCATTTTTTTACTCATGATATTTAAATTTTAATTGGTTTTAAATTCATTGAAGTTTGAATTTCAATGCTGATTTAATTTCTTTAAAAAATTTGCTTTACAAAAATACAATTTTTCATTTATTCAGTAAAGTGTCAAAACGTCAAAGTGAGAGGTTGATTGCGACAATCAGTTTTGTAATTATAGAAACAACCTCTTACCCCTTTTATTAAGTCTGTCTCAAAACCAATTAAAAAATTTCACCACAAAGGCACGAAGGCACAAAGTTCACTGTTTTTAAATTTTTTTCCTTTGTGTCTTTGCACCTTGGTTCGCCTCGCGAAGCGAGCGGTAAAAATGGTGCTTTGAGACACTTTCTTTAAGGGGGTTGTCAGAAATTATTTAAGTAATGTTTTGGACGACAATAAGACAAGTTCATTTTTGTGTGAAATAACAAACTTGAATTTAATATTCGATGTTCGTAAATTTACGAAGAATAAATAAAGAATAAATCATCATGTCAAACAATACTAAATCTGACTATTTCAGTAAAGAACAGGAGCAAACTGCAAGATTTGCAAAGGCACTTGGACATCCGGTGAGAATTGCAATTTTACAATTACTCAATTCTCAAACCTGCTGTTATCACGGAGATATGGCTCTGGAACTTCCTATTGCAAAATCAACATTATCACAACATTTAAATGAACTCAAAGCAGCGGGATTAATTCAGGGAGACATTACACCGCCTACAGTAAAATACTGCATTAATCGTAAAAACTGGCATCTTGCAAAAAGTCTGATGAACAGTTTGCTGAACTAAAAAAATTTTAATCAAGATATTCGTAGTTTTGCGATTACCGAATAACTAAACAATTAAATGAAAAAAACTAAATTTATAGTATGCAACCAAAATTAAAATTCCTCGACAGATTTTTAACACTTTGGATATTTCTGGCAATGCTTATTGGCGTTGGTCTGGGATATTTTTTCCCCGGCATCTCCGGCATTTTTAATTCTTTGTCTGCCGGAACTACAAATATCCCGCTTGCTATCGGTCTTATTTTAATGATGTATCCGCCATTAGCCAAGGTAGATTATTCTTTATTGCCCAAAGCATTTCTTGACAAAAAATTAATGTCGCTGTCTTTATTTTTAAACTGGATAGTCGGTCCGGTATTAATGTTTATACTTGCAATAATTTTTTTAAGAGATCAGCCTGATTATATGGCAGGCTTAATTTTAATAGGACTGGCAAGATGCATAGCAATGGTTATTGTCTGGAATGATCTTGCAGGCGGGAACAGAGAATACGGTGCTTTACTGGTTGCTCTGAACAGTGTTTTTCAGATAGTAACTTACAGCTTTTATGCATGGCTGTTCATAAATGTTTTACCTCAAAAGCTGGGCATTGGAGATTTCAACATTTCCGTTCCAATGAGAGAAGTTGCGCAAAGTGTTTTATTATATTTAGGCATTCCTTTCTTAGCCGGATTTTTAAGCAGGTATTTTTTAGTAAGGTACAGAGGAATTGAATGGTATAACAGAAAATTCATTCCGGCAATTTCTCCCGTTACATTGTATGCTTTACTTTTCACAATTGTACTGATGTTCAGTCTGAAAGGAGATAAGATCTTAGAACTTCCATTTGATGTAATAAAAGTTGCTGTTCCTTTAATTATATATTTTGTGCTGATGTTTTTTATAAGTTTCTTCATCGGTAAATCCATGAAAGTGCCTTATGATAAAAATACTTCGGTAGCATTTACAGCCACAGGAAATAATTTTGAATTAGCCATAGCTGTTGGAATTGCGGTGTTTGGAATTCATTCAGCCCAGGCATTTGTCGGTGTTATTGGTCCATTGGTTGAAGTTCCTGTTTTAATTCTGTTAGTTAGAGCAAGTTTATTCTTAAAGTCAAAGTATTATAAAAATGAAAATATTAATTCTCTGCACGGGTAACAGCTGCCGCAGCCAAAAGGATCAGAGATGAAATCCTCAGAGATTTTTTTACATTTTACAATAGACATATCAAATTTTATCTTTGACTACTCAAATAATAGAATAAAGAAGAAGTATCCATACTAAACCATTTTTTATATGATTTTTTTCACCAAAGAAAAATTTTTTAAAATCGTAATTTCGATTAGAATTAATTCAAATTAAGTAAATAAAAAAATAGCAAATGTGCTTACACATCTGCTATTTTCTATAAAGATTGTCTTTAAAATTCATTTCGATTAAAGATTATCCAAGATCTTTCAATTAAGAATACTAAGGTTTTGCTGCAATTATTCCTACATTATTCTCGCAATATGAAAGATCTGAAGCATCAACTATATCATCACAATTCAGGTCATTATTGTTATAACCGGTTATTCCCTGGAGAACGCCATTTTCTATAGAACTCAGATCTCCGGCATCCACTATTTCATCCTGATTTACATCACCTGTATAAAGAGAATAATTGCTGCCGGCTAAAATCATATTATTCCCGAATGCCTGAGAAGCTGCTGTTGTAAAATTATAGTTCAGCACACCGGCTGAAAATATTTCTCCGCCTGATTTACTCCATGTTTCAATTGAATTTCTGTGTTGCAACACTATATAATAACTGATCCCGTCGACAGCTTTTGCAAAATTAACAACGTTAGTTCCTGGTATATTCAAATTTCCTTTTGATGTCTCTACTATTTCATAAGGGAATGTACTGCTTCTGATTGAAACAGTAACTGTATCCTGCACCGGCGAACATGCTTCCAGATTTAAAGTCAGGTTCAGAGTTTTTAATACAAATGCTGTTGATTCGTCAGCACCTTTATATGGAAAGCTCGAGCTTCTTGTATTGCCGTCAATATCAGTTGTAATTCCTGAAATAGGTCTGGCGCTCAGATCAGGATCCTGAATTGAAGCACCGGTTAAATGCAGATCATCAGCTGAAACAAAATTTACATTTTTAAATCTTGAATTTTGTTCATTTGGAGAAGCATCAATCTGATAAGCACTCAGAATATTATAACCTGTAGTATTTCTGTATGCATTAAATGCGCCGCTTCCGTCTGCATAATAACAATTGTAATCAAGATTGATAATTCCTGTTGTATCATTTTCAATGTAAGCAAATCCCGTATGAACAGCTCCTGATGTACCACCTGTTCGGTTATTAATGCAAATATTATTTTTCTGATTATAAACAATTCCCTGCTGATTTGAAGTTTTATTTATACCCGCTGAAACAATATTCCCTGATACACCACCTGATTGTGTACCGCCGATTTTAATGGTATTGTAATAAATATTGCAGGTATAAATTTCTGTTACTCCGGTAGTTAAAATGCCGTAAGTGGTTCGTGCGTTATTATTATTTGAATTCAAAGCAATAAAATTATTATAAATATTTAAAACTGAACCTGTACCCGGAGCAGTAACTGTATATATTCCTCTTACATCCAGACTGGTTGAAGTACTTGTGGAAACAACATTTGTGATCTTATTATTTCTAATAGTTAAATTATATCCGTCATAAGTGCTCTGAATATTTATTCCGGAAGGATTAGTTATGCTTACCCCTGTCGTATTATAAATAGTGTTACCTTCAATGATCATATCTGCAGATCCGTTTAAAAACCAGATACCGGTGAAACCCCAATCCACTATTGTATTATTTCTGACAGTATTATTTCTGTTTGGATTTGCTACAGTACCGTCGGATGAAACACCTGTTCTTCCGCCGCTTACAAAACATTCTTCCACTAAATTATCGGAATTACCGGTTGGATTTGAAAGTGAAGTTCTGAATACAACATTCTTTGGTCCTGTTGCATTCTGTGTGGCATTGTATGATTTAATATAACGTACAATGCAATGAGTTCCTCCATTTATTAACGAAACAGTACTTGCGTTTGTACCTGTAGTTACAGTATTTCTTATCTCAAGATCCGGCGCTGATCCGGTCCCGCCCGGTCTTCCGTCAAGAATTACATAATCAGCATCATCAATAATAAAAATACCCAGAGAATTACTTGATGAAATTACCTCGCCTGTATTTCCAGCATCAGGTCTGAGAGTAATTGTATTTGCTGCGCTATGACCTGTTTTAAGACCAAAAGTAATCGGGAAAACTTCATTTGCTCCCGTATAAGCAGCAAGTATTTCAATGATGTATGGCTGAGAAAAAGATGGAGGAATTGTACTATATGCTGCCTGAATACTGTTATGTGAACTTAACAGATTCCCTCCACCATCCTGAAGCTCGACAGAATTTGCCTGGGCAAAAATGAAATTGCAGTTAACCAATAAAAAGAAAGCTGTGAGAAAGATCGGAATAAATTTTTTCATGATATTATTTTGTTTGATTAAAGAAAAAAATTTTGAAATCTGTAATTGTTGATTTAGAGGAATTTCTCTAATGTTTCAGGAATAATTTTAATTAAACACTAATATAAATTTCATGTTAAATCATATGATAAGAGACTGGTTAACTCTTTTATAAAATATAAAAGCTGTAAATGCGAGTTTTTAAATATATGTCTTTATTTAAAATAATTCAAAGTTATTATTAATAAAATTCAGTGAAAAACTGCATAGAATAGAAGGATTTATAATGAATAGACCGATGTGAATTTATTAAAAAAATGAAATTAAATATTTGAGTTGTAATTAATTAACCGGGAACTTTTAGTTGTCGATTTTCTATTTCATAATTTATAAAAAATTAACATATCAAAATTGAAAAAAACAATATTACTTGCATTTATATTTATAATTTCAACTTCATTCAACGAAATTTATTCACAAACCAAAGGAAGCATTACCGGAAGAGTAATTGATAAAAACAATCAGCAAATTCTTACTGATGTGTCTGTTTCTCTCATAAAAGATGAGAAAATTATTACCGGTGTTCAGAGTGATGAAAACGGATTTTTTAATATAACTGATGTTGCAGTCGGGGAATATACTCTGAAATTTTCTCTTATCGGTTTCACGCCATTGTTTATTGACAATATATTCGTTAATTCAGGCTCGCCGGCCGATGTGCTGGCAGAACTGGTTGGTATTTCAACTGAAGAAATTGAAGTTCAGGATGAAAGATTTGTAATGCCGACTGATATTTCAAATTCATTTAAAAGTTTGCAAAACGAAGAGATTCGCAGAAGTCCGGGAGGATTTGAAGATATTGGAAGGGTTGTTCAAACCTTACCAGGTGTTTCTTTTGTAAATGACGGAAGGAATGATTTAATTGTTCGCGGCGGTTCACCGAGTGAAAATCTTTTTCTTGTGGATAATTCATACGTTCCAAACATAAATCACTTCGGTTCTCAGGGAGCAACAGGCGGTCCTGTAAGTATAATTAATCTTGATTTCATTCGTGAAGTTGGTTTTCTTACAGGCGGATTTTCCGCTAGATATGGTGATAAACTTTCATCAGTATTAAGCATTAAACAGCGCGAAGGCAGCAGGGAAGAATTTCTTACTGATATTAATCTCAGTGCTACAGGTTTTGGAGCTGTTCTTGAAGGACCGATTGGAAAAGATAAAAAAGGATCTTGGCTTTTTTCCGCAAGGAAAAGTTATCTGGATTTTATATTTAAAGCTTCAGGATTCGGATTCGTGCCTGAATATTCATCGGCGCAGGTGAAAGGTGTATATGATTTCGGTAAGAAAAATTCTTTAACGGTAAATGTCTTCGGCATTCTTGATAAAGTTACCTTTAATAATGACGATCCGGAAAACAGACAGGATAATGAAGGGATTTTAAAAAATAATCAGTGGGGCTATATAAATACTTATGAATGGAAAACTCTGATCAATAAAAAATCATTTATACTTTTTAATCTTGGAAGAACTTTTAATTCATTTGATTATTCCGGAAGAGATTCTTTATTCGCTGAAGTGTTTAAAAATAAATCGGATGAAGGAGAAACTACTTTAAAGACAGAATATTTTTTGAATCCTTCTTCAAATACTCAGCTACAGTTCGGGGCAGGATGGAGATTTGTAACTTTTAAAAATGAAATTTTACAGCAGCCTGACACATCTTATTTTATAGATCCTGATAACGGAGAAAGATATGTATTCGATAAATTAAGTGTTAACTCCACTACGGAAACGAACAAAGCATTCGCATATTCTCAGATAACACAGACATTATTCAATAAGGTAAGACTGAATCTCGGATTGCGGTATGATTATTTTGAATATATTAACAAAAAAAATTATATCTCACCGAGAGCATCTGCCGTTGTTCCTCTCAGTAATAAATTTAATTTAAGTTTTGCTTACGGGATTTTTTACCAGTCGCCTTCTTACATTTGGTTCGCCGGAAATCCCGCGAACAGAAATCTTCAGGATATAAAAGCAGAGCATTACATTGCGGGGGGAGAATATTTTTTCACAAGCGATCTGAGAATGACGCTTGAGGCTTATTATAAAAATTATGATTATTATCCTGTCAGCACGTCAAGACCGTATTTAATTCTGGCGAACGGCGGAGGAAATTTTGAACAACGTGATCAGTTCGGATTAGAGCCATTGATCTCAGCCGGAACAGGTTATTCAAAAGGCATAGAGTTATTTATACAGAAAGCTTTAACTACCAATTACTTCGGAACATTTAGTCTTTCGTTATTTGATGCGAAGTATACAGCTCTTGACAGTATAGAAAGAGAAAGTGATTACAATAATAAATTTATAATGACACTTGTCGGCGGATACAGTTTTGGTAAAGAATGGCTGGCATCTTCGAAAATTCGTTTAACCGGAGGAAGACCATATACTCCGATAAATCCTGTTGACGGAACACAACTAGTATCAGAATACAATACGGCTAATATACCATTATATAGCAGCGTAGATGTGAGAGTTGAGAAAAGGTTTAATTTCAAAGGCTGGACGCTTGTGTCTTACATTGACATTCAGAATATTTTCAACAATAAAAATGTCACTGAATACAGATGGAATAAATTCACAAGACAGATCGAAGCAGATGAAAGCATAGGGATACTTCCGACAATCGGGATTAATGCGATGTTTTAATTGAATTCTTGTACAAAATATCTAAGCAGATTGCACAAGTTTACATATGTCCTAAATGTTTTAATAAGCTATATAAATATTTCCACTAAATTTTTAGAAATACATAGATAAATTTTATTACGCTACTTCGTTCAAAACATTAAAGTAATTAAAAGATAAAGGTCAAAATAATTTTTAATCTTAGACAGGAATTTGTATTTCAGGTGTATAATTTTTAGAACAACTTGAAATTGTGAAAGTAAAGAAAGTAATTTTTTAAAAACTTTATTTGACCATGAAGATGCAGGAATTTTATTTGTGTAAATGCTTTAGTTTTGCAAGGGTATTAAAAATTTTAGAAATTAATTATTTTTTGAATTTACAAAAACTACTCGTGCCACATTTTAAAATGTGGCACACCTTATATCTTATAAAATATTTTTACAAAAAACATCAAAATTCTTCCATAATTTAAACTTTTAAATTTGGACAAAAATGAGAAAAATCAGCCCTGCAGATAATTTATATACTTTCATTACAATCATAATTTAGTTAGTTTTACATACTTCAAAAAGAATGTAGTAAATATTCAAAATGCAATCTTAGTCCAGTCATTTTAATAATAAATTAGCTTAAATTGATTCAAAAAATATTGAAACACCGCTTTATTGTATTAATTCTCGTTTCATTTTTATTTCAAACTAATATCTCATATTCACAGCTATTTCCGAGATTTTCAATTGCAGGCGGTCCGACGATCGGCTGGCAGTTTCAGAATACTGATGCAATAAATACAGCAATGAATGAATTGGGAATTCCTTCTTTCCCGACTGACGGATTTCTGACTCTCGGCGGAGGCGGATTTGTAGATCTACCGATCAAAGGGCTTACATGGCTGAGAATGGGAGGATCGGGAACGGGATTCACATACGAAAGACAAGTTACAACTACAGATAACATTCAAAAAACAGCATATTATTCTTATGGTTCAGGCGGAGTTTCATTTGAATATGTAAATCATCTGGGAAAATCAGTAGATTTTACAGGCGGTTTGTATCTTTCTACAGGAACACTCGACATAAAACTTTATCAGAATACAGCGGGATACGGAAACTGGAATACTATTTTCGGCGAGATAGGAAGCAGTCTTCCATCTGAAAACATTTCAAGAAATTTAAGCATGAGATTTTATTCAGCTCAGCCGATGGTTGGGATAGGTGTGTTTTTAACATCATTTATGTATGCGAAATTAAATGCAGGATATTTATTTGCTACAAACGGAGACTGGTATGTAGATAATGATACTCCCGTTACGAATGTGCCGTCAGACATTTCAGCTAACGGATTTAACGTGAACTTCGGATTAAACATAGGATTATTCACTAAATAAATACATGAAAAATATATTAGTTACCGGCGGAGCCGGATTTATCGGAAGTAATTTTATAAAATTT
>DAIPYE010000123.1:0-7129 GCA_036782915.1 Bacteroidota bacterium
ATTCTCATTTACGCTTACAAAAATATTTCCACTGACCGGCATTGCAGAGCCTGTCGACTCCTGTGCTTTTGCCATTGCCTCACCGAATGTTTTTGCAATTCCCATAACCTCTCCCGTCGAGCGCATCTCGGGTCCCAGAAACATTTTGACTTTCGGAAATTTTTGAAACGGAAAGATAGATTCTTTCACACCAATGTATCCGATGTCTTCAAAATTCTTCAGTCTGAATTCTTTCAGCTTTTTTCCGGCAATTACCTTTGCGGCAATATTTACAACAGGTACTCCGGTCGTCTTGCTGACAAATGGAACTGTCCGCGATGCTCTCGGATTTGCTTCAAGCACGTAAACAATATTATCTTTTACTGCAAACTGTATGTTTAGTAAACCGATCACTTTCAGCTCAAGAGCAATTTTTTTTGTATAGTCTTTTATCTGATTCAGATTATTTTTTTTAATTGAGATCGGAGGAAGTATTGAAGTGCTGTCGCCTGAATGAATTCCGGCTTCTTCTATGTGCTGCATTATCCCGGCAATATAAATTTCTTCTCCGTCACAGATCGCATCCACGTCAATTTCCCGCGCTTCCTCAAGAAATTTATCTATCAAGACAGGGTGATCTTTTGAAACATCAATCTCATCATTAAAGAATGATCTCACCTGTTCGTCATTATATACAATTCTCATCGCTCTTCCACCGAGTACATAAGACGGTCTGAGTAGTACCGGATAGCCGATCTTATTTGCAATTTTAACTGCAGATACCGGATCATCTCCCGTACCATATTCCGGTTTTGGAATATCCAGCTTGTCAAGTAACTTCCCGAATTTTTTTCTGTCTTCTGCCAGATCTATATTCTTCGAAGAAGTTCCAAGAATTTTCAATCCGTTACTCTCCAGCTCCTTTGAGATTTTTAATGGTGTCTGCCCACCGAAACTGACTATGATACCTTTTACATTTTTTTCATAATGACATATATTGAGAACATCCTCAGTGGTAAGCGGCTCAAAATAAAGTTTATCTGTTATGTCGTAATCGGTTGAAACAGTTTCCGGATTGCAGTTGATCATTATAGTTTCATAACCTTCTTCTCTCAGCGCCTTCACGCACCGGACGCAGCAATAATCAAACTCAATTCCCTGACCGATCCTGTTCGGACCGCCTCCGAGAATAATTATTTTCTCGTTATCAGATGAAATGCTTTCATTGAATTTTTCATAAGTGGAATAATGATAAGGTGTACCGGCTTCAAACTCTGCCGCGCAGGTATCTACAGTCTTATATACCGGAATAATATTATTCTGAAATCTGAAGTCACGTATCTCTTTTTCGGATGTTTTTAAAATATATGAAAGCTGTTTATCCGAAAATCCCAGTTTTTTTGCTTTTAAAATTAATTCTTTACTGATCTTTTTCAACTGCTAATATGTATTGTCGTTTTAAAAAAAATCCGGATTGAATATTTAATTGTTCTTTAAAACTTTTATTCAATGTCTGATCCGGAAATTGAATAAATTATATCTGAATATTCATCCTTTATATCCGTGTTAATCTGAAACTGTCCTTTCACCCTGACTGCTCCTGTTTTGAAATCGGTTTTTTTGTTTATTAATTTTACATAAATAATTTCATTAATGAATACAGGAGGCGCGCAGTAACAGTTCAAAGGCGGAGCAGAACTTAGCAGAAACTCATCCATATCCTGAAGAGCATTAAGCGGTGTCATGAATCCCAGGATCTCTACATTTTCGTCATCCAGTTTTTTAAGATCTTCCGGCAGTGTTTTTCCCGGAATGTATGTCCTGAGCATTCTGAATGTCAGCTTTGTAAAAGGAGCATTCGGGTCAAATGCCTTTGACTGGATTTCCGGAGTTGAAATTTTCTGATCTCCGTCCAGTGAGTTATCTTTTTTGTTTTTTGATGAATCTTTCTGATTATATAAAATAGACGAATTCCTTCCAGAAACGCTCAGATCCATTATTAAAATTTTTTCACCTTTTGAATTGAATATGGAATTCCCATTTCCGGATTTTGAATCTGAAAAAAATAAAATGCAGATCATTAAAACTGAGATGCCGGAGAATATACTTTTCACGTTTGCGCTGATTTTCATAATTTATGCTGTAAAAATTCAATCCAAATTTGTAATAATAGCTTTATAAAACAATATAAAATTAATTCTGAAAAACTTAAAACTGACCCAGATTTTTAGCAACATCATTTCTGTATGCTTTCAGCGCCGGGAGAACGCTGACAAACGCCCCCAGTAAAATTGTTCCGGCAAATAAGTAAATCTCTGCATTGCTGAATGTCATTCCCGAGATCTCAATTCCTGCCAGTTCAGATATTTTATTTTTCAGCAGAAATATAACTGCATGCCCGGTTATTATACCAAGAAAAGCTCCTGCTGTGCTGATAAAAATTCCCTCAAGTATTATAATTTTCAGAACTGTAAATTTTCCTGCGCCAAGTGATCTCATAATTGCAATATCTCTTTTTCTGTCGTTCATCGAATTGTAAATTGACACAAGTATTGAGATCACTGCTACAAAAATTACAAGATATGCTATTACAAGTAAAATAGAATTTATATTTCCGATGATGTCGAATAACTGTTTTATTTCAAAAATCGGAAGTACTGCCTGCGCATTTATACCTTCATATTTATTGTCATTAATCTGCCGTCTGACCAGATCAAAATATACTGGATTTTTTAATTTCAAAAGCACTGCTGTTATTGTCAGTTCACTATTCTCCTGAGAAAGTTCGGATTTATGATCATGTCCTTCAGAAATGGAATCGGCACCTTGAGGACTCTCACGGTGATGAATTGACCAAATAGAATTCATTGAAGTGAAAATTATTTTATCTGCCGGTGTAAATGTCTTTTCAAGAATTCCCGTAACTTTAAAATTAAATTCTTCATGAACTTCAGATCCTTCATAAGACTCAATTCCATGTGATCCCATAAATGTGCTGCCGATTTTAAGTCCGGTCTTTTCTGCAGTTTCATATCCGATGACAGCTTCGAAGTCTTTCGAAAAAAAGCTTCCTTCCTTAAGTTTGAAATTTGCTCCCTTTTTATATTCGAAATGCGTGAAAATTTCCGGAACAGTGCCGATAAGTCTGAAGCCATTGTAATTATCTCCCATTACATAGGGAATTGCAAGTTTAACACGTTTGTCATTTTTCAAAAGTTCGTAAACGGACAGAGGCATATTCTGAACAGGCGACCCGATCTGATAAATGGTACTTAAAGTAAGCTGGAGTGAACTTCCTTTCGGACCGACAATTAATTCATAACCTGTTGCTGTCTGATTAAACGCCTGCTCGCTTTCCTGTTTAAGAATCAGAATTGAAACTACCAGTCCGACACCCAGCATTACTGATAAAATTGTCAGCAAGGATGATAAACTTCGCTGTTTAATATTTTTTATTACAATTCTGAATATGCTCATTCTGAAAAATCATTTTTAGAATAGATCTTACAATACTTTATATAACATTTATCTCCGAAAACTTTCTGACATTCTGAAATTTCGAAACAATATCTAATTCGTGTGACACAAGGATCAGAGAGATTTTATTTTCTTCGCACAATGACCTTATTATTTTTATTACTGAATCTGAATTAACAGGATCAAGATTTGCTGTAGGTTCGTCTGCCAGTAGTATTTTAGGAGAGTTAACGATAGACCGCGCAATTGCAACTCTCTGCTGTTCTCCGACTGATAATTCAGACGGCTTGCTGTTGAACTTATCTGAAAGTCCGACCTTGCTTAATGCAGTTTCAGAAATTTTCTTATCGGCTTTTCCGGAAAACATCATACCGAGCATCACATTTTCAAGAGCGGTAAATCCCTGAAGAAGATTGAATGTCTGAAAAATGTATCCTGTATTCTTTGCTCTGAAAAGATCTTTTTTGCTTCCTGGAAGTTTTGTAATATCAGTCTGGTCAATTATAATTTCTCCTGAATCCGAATCTACAATGCCGGAAATAAGATTCAGAAAAGTTGTCTTCCCGGATCCGCTGTCACCGGTAATTGCGAGAATTTCATTTCCATCCAAAGAAAATTCAGGAATATTAATAACTTCAAAAACTTCCTTTGCAGAATTTGTAAATGTCTTCTTAAGATTTTTAATATTCAACATTCCGGATTCTATTTATTAAATAACTTTGGATTTTAATTATAAAAAAAACTCACCGCAATAACTGCAATGAGTTTTTTATTAAAAATATTTTAACTGAGTTATTCTGATTCAACTAATACTTTTTCCCCTGCTGTAATTCCTTTGCTTCCTATGGATTCATAATCATATCCGTTCAGTTCGGGAACAGTCGAACACAATTCGATAAATACTTCTTCAGAATTATCAAATTTAAATTCATGTCCGAGAACTTTTGCAACCTGTTTCAAAATTTTCCAGCCCGGTCTGGTATTGTATTTTGTACCGTGAGTCCACCTGTCATTATGTGCTCCCATTTTATCCCATCTTGAAAGCTGAAATTCACCTATCAGTCTTTCCTGTTCAAGTGTACTGACAGAAGGACGAATTCTCTGAATTCTGTTTTTAAAATTTACAAAAGTTCCGTTGATCTCCGCGTATGTAGAAGTCGGGAAAATTATATTTGCATTGTCCGAATAATTATTCACATAAGATATCTGATGAATGCCTGACTGAATATTTTTAAGAAAAGATTCTGACCCACTTAACCGTGAAACATCTTCATTTAAAATATAAAGTAATTTTATCTTGCCTGAGTTTAATACTTCAAAAACTTCTTTTGAAATTTCTTTTATCCCGAGTAATTTTAAACCATTTGAATTCGGAGTCTTATCGGATTTCCTTAAAATATCATCGCCGAATGATTCATCATAATGTGGAATGTAAAAAATATTTTCACTTCCGAAAATTTCCTTTGCGAATTTTTTCAATGCATAATTATCTTCAAGCGTGGAAAATGCTGAAGCAATAAACATCAATTCATTATTCTCATATTTTTTTAAATGTGAAGCTGCTTTTGAAGTTGCCTCATCCCAGTTAACATCAATGAGTTCTTCCTTTTCCAGCGAATCTTCATTCAGCTTGATCCTTGGCGAACTGATCCTCAGATTTTCATCTGTTACATTTTTAATTGTATTAAGTCTTCCCCAGTCACATAACCAGTAATCATTTACTTCAAGATTTTCCCGCGGCTCGATCCTTAATATTTCATTATTCCTCACGCCTACAATTGTATTGCAGCCTCTTGCGCATCCCGGGCAAACTGAATCTGTAAAAGACATTTCCCAGACTCTTGATTTGAATCTGAATTCTTTTGATGTCAGCGCTCCTACCGGACAGATCTCAATCACATTCATTGAATACGGATTGTCTAATTCCTCTCCCGGAAATGTTTCAATCGTCACATGATCGCCTCTTTGCACAAAAGTCAGCTGAGGATCTTTTGCAATTTCATCACAGAATCTGATACATCTTGAACAGCTTATGCATCTTTCCTGATCGAACATAACATTCGGTCCAAGCGAAACTCTTTTATCTTTTTCATTTTTCAGTTCGTCAAATCTGGAAGTTCCGACACTGTACTGATATGCGTAATCCTGAAGCTTGCATTCGCCTGCTTCGTCACAGATCGGACAATCAAGCGGATGATTGATCAGCAGAAATTCCATTACAGCATTCTGAGCGTGAATGACTTTCTCTGATTTTGTATGAACGATCATTCCTTCTCCTGCCGGAGTAGCGCAGGCAATTGTAAGCTTCGGCATTTTTTCAACCTCTACAAGGCAGATCCTGCAGTTACCTGCAACGGACATTGCGGGATGATAACAAAAATGAGCGATCTCAATTCCGGCGTTATGCGCTGCCTGAATTATTGTCTGACCTGGATTGAACTCTACTTCCTTATTATCAATAGTAAATTTAGACATAAATTATAATTTCGGATTTTTTTTGATTTCAAATTACTGTTATTTTTTGCGTTTATCAATTCAGAATAACCAAAGATAAAGGAACTTGAAAATGCGGTTTTCTTTCACAATTGCTTATGTACAGGTCTCAACTATAAAAGATATACAAAGAATGCAGGAAGATACAATGATAAATATATAGACCTGTCAGCAATGTAAGTTTTTTAGTGAAGTGATTTCAGATTGAACTGATTAAAGTGATTTAAATAATTATTATACCGGTAAAATTTTACAGACCGTGAATACAAGAAAAATACTTATTGTTTCCTCCGACACTGAACTCAACGGCATCATCAGAATTTCCGCTCTGACTCTGACAAAACTCAACTGTCAGGTCAGTATCATTGAAACAGACATTCCTGAAACTGCTTTGAAAGAATCTAAAATTGTAAATTTAGATCTTATAATAATTGATCTTGATGATAAAAAATTCAACGCATTGAATCTGATAAAGGAAATCAGAAGTGATAAAGATTCTAAAGTGAAGAAAATAATTTCAGTTTATTCGGATAAAGTTGACCGTGATGAAACTTACAAAGCAGGCTGCGACAGTATTATGAGCAAGGATGAATTGAAAAAGGTTGTGAATAATATTTTGCAGTTCTGACCAAACAACATTTCACCTTAAATTTTTCTACTTTCTGCTTTTAACTTTACACCAGTCAAAAGATTTTAAAATTAAGACACTTGTCACAAATAAAACTATTTTAGAAAAAATTCTTTTTCCAAAATCCTGCTTGAGAAATTTGAACTAAAAATATAAAAGAAATAAACTTACAAATAGAATTTTAGAGTTAATTCATTTACCCTAAAATTATTTGTAATCTTTTTTAACATAATAATTAATTTTCAATTTATCAAAAAGCTCCTGAGTTTTCTCTAATCCGCTCCTTCTGTTAATATCAAAATACCAGTAATTTTCAATATCACCGCGATTCATGCCAAGCTGCATTGTGCCTTGTGATTTATGTTCAGCAATAAGCCAGTTAACTATGATCTTATAATCAAGCGCATCTTTGTAACTGAATTTCTGCGTACGGTCAAATTGAAATGGAACCGTGTCACTGACATTTGTGATCGGATAGCCTTGAAAACCTTTGTAAATAGATTTTACTGAATCTGTTTTATTCCAGTTTGTTCCTCCCAACACAATTGGCCG
>DAIPYE010000123.1:7139-9873 GCA_036782915.1 Bacteroidota bacterium
TTTGAATCAAGAGCACTCACGGTTTCGAGAGCGAGAATTCCTACAGAACTGTGATGGGCGTGAGTTCCAAGTGAAGGAGTAAGAATAAATACATAGTCATAATTTTCTTTTGAAATAATATCAGTCAGTTTGTTTCTGATAAAATTCAGATCCCAGATATTGCTGTCGAGTATTTCCTTAATATCTGCAGAGGTAATGTATCTGTGATCTTTCTGATCGAAATAATAATAATTTCTGATACCGATAATTTTACCGCCGGCTTCGAGTTCCTTCTTTCTGATAGCGGGAAGGTTTGCTCTGCCGATCTCTTCATTTGTTAACTCAAGTCCGTAAATATCTTCTGCAAGTGTTGAATATTTATATCCGCCTTCACCGTTTGTGATCAATGCAATATCTACAACTCCTTTCAGGTCATGTATGATCTTATAATTCGCGGCGGCGAAAGCTGCATCGTCGTCCGGATGAGCGGTTACAACAAGTATTTTCGGAGGAGTTTCCTGTGAAAATAAATTTGAATAAGAGAAAAATACAGTTAATATCAACAAATGTTTTGCTAAAGAAATTAAAGTTTTCATGTAATAAATTTAAATGCAACTTATCTATAGACATATTAATTTTCAAGTGTGAAGGTGAAAAATGAAAAATGTAAAAATAATTTTATTTGCATTATTAAAAACATTAAATCTATATTTGCATTTCACACTCCTATTTCCTTTAAATTCAAAATTAAAAACTATACTTTTCTATTAAATAAATTATATTATGGATACAAAATTCAAAACAGTAAAGAATTATATCGACGGTATATTCACTGATAATGGTCATAAAACTCTCGATGTTATAAATCCCTCTGACGGTAAAATCATTTCAACTGTCCCTCTTTCGGGTATGAAAGATCTTGATGCAGCCGTAAAATCCGCTGCGGATGCTTTTCCTAAATGGTCTGCAACTCCGATCAAAGAACGGGTTCAGGTTTTTTTCAGATATAAAACTCTTATGGAAAAACATTTGAAAGAACTTGCCGAATTGACTCAATTAGAAAACGGAAAGACTTATGATGAATCTGTTGCCGAAGTAGAAAAGAGCATTGAGCTTACGGAGTTTGCATGTTCATTGCCGCAGTTAATCGGAGGAGAATTGCTTGAAGTAAGTTCAGGTGTAGAATGCAGGATCGAACATAAACCTCTTGGAGTTGTAGCTTCCATAGCTCCTTTTAATTTTCCGCACATGGTTCCGCACTGGACAATTCCGAATGCGATCGCTCTGGGTAATTGCATGATACTTAAACCTTCAGAGCATGTGCCGATAAGCGCAAACCGTATTGCTGAAATGCTGAAGGAAGCCGGACTTCCCGACGGAGTTTTTAATATTGTGAACGGCGATAAGGAAATAGTTGAAGCGATCTGTGATCATCCGGGAATTACAGCGGTATCATTTGTCGGTTCGACAAATGTTGCAAAAATTGTATACAAGCGTGCTACATCAAATTTAAAAAGATGTATTGCGCTTGGCGGTGCAAAAAATCATCTGATAGTTCTGCCTGACGCTCATCCGGATATGACAGCGAGTAATGTCGCAGCTTCGATGTCCGGATGCGCCGGACAAAGATGTATGGCAGCTTCTGCAATGGTAGGCGTAGGTGAAATTGATGACATTGTAAAAAAGATCTGTGACGAAGCAAAGAAAATTATTCCCGGAAAAAATTTAGGTTCGGTAATTACTAAAGTATCGAAGGAAAGAATTGAAAAATATATTACAGAAGCTGAAAAGCTCGGAGCTAAAGTTTTGGTGGACGGAAGAAATACAATTGTCGAAGGAAAGGAAGGCGGATTTTATGTCGGTCCGACCGTAATAGATTTTGTAACTCCGGAAATGGCAATTGCAAAAGAGGAAGTCTTTGGACCGGTGCTTGCAATTATCAGAGCAAAAGATCTGAACGAGGCATTGAAGATTGAAAACGATTCCGAATACGGAAATGCTGCCTCAGTCTTTACACAAAGCGGGAGCGCAGCGAGATATGTAATGGATCATGCAAGCGCGGGAATGATCGGAGTGAACATCGGAGTGCCCGTTCCGCGTGAACCGTTCTCATTCGGCGGATGGAATGAATCAAAGTTCGGTGTATGCGATATAACGGGAAAGAGTTCGATAGAATTCTGGACACTGCTGAAGAAGACAACTACGAAGTGGAATCCTGAGGCGAAGAAGAACTGGATGAGTTAGAATTTCGCCACAGAGGTCACAGAGATTTTTACTTTGTCATTCACGCATGCTTTTGGGTGGAATCCAAAAAATTTATATAAATAAAAATTCATAAAAAAAATTATGAAAGTAAAATATGATAAATAGGTTGATGTATTATATATCAGCTTAAACGAAGAGCAAGTATTAGAAAGCGATGAAAGTAAATCAGGAGTTATAATTGATTATTCTGAAAAAGGAAATGTTGAAGGCATTGAAATTTTAAAAGCTTCTAAGTAAATGCAAATGCCAAATAAAGTTGAATATGAAGTTTCTTAATAGTCATTTTTAAAAAAATACTTCATGAGATTTAATATTATTGCAAATTTAAAACAATAAAAATGGAAACAGTATCAGAAATTGAAAAAGAGGAAGTCATACAGAATTGTTTGAACTACACACTCACCTCATGGTCGAAACAGCGCGGTAGTAAACCGATCGTGATTGAAAGAGGTGAAGGCGTTTATATATATGACACTGACGGAAAAAAATA
>DAIPYE010000124.1:0-9823 GCA_036782915.1 Bacteroidota bacterium
CGTGTTATCTTTTTCAGGTTTGATTATTAATGTAATTTTGAATTTCGTACTTATTCCAAACCTAGGAATGACAGGAGCTGCACTGGCAACCTTGTTGACATATTTTTCAATGGCACTGATACTTTATTATTATTCACAGAAAATATATCAGATCAGTTATGACTGGAAAAAGATAGGTAAGCTGATGCTGATTTGTTTTATTGTGTTTATAGCAGGTTATTTCGTATTGAACAGATTAGATCTGCCAGAAATTGTGATTTTAATTCTGAATGTGGTTTTACTTCTCTTTTATTTGTTTCTCATTAACAATCAGAAAATAATAGAGCTGAGGAAAATAAGAATGTTATGGAATAAATAGACAGACCAAAACTTAATATTTTGAAATCTGTTTTTTTAAAAGCTTAAGAAAATCCTTTTGAGTTTTTTCAGCAGATGTATATGAAACAGCTTCTGTAATAATTCTTATAATTGGCTCTGTGTTTGATTTTCTCAGATGTATCCAGTATTCTCTGAAATCAATTTTCAATCCGTCAGTTTTTGTGATCTTAACCGTATCTTTGTTTTTTGAAAAAATATTTTCAATCTTTTTTAAGACAAGTTCCGGATTTTTAACATTTTCGATCTTTGCTTTTGTTATGAAATATACCGGAAGTAATTTTTTATACTCACTTACCTTACCTTTAAAGTCAGCGAACTCATTTAAGACCAGCGCAATTGCAACAATGG
Organism: Bacteroidota bacterium; assembly: GCA_036782915.1. Taxonomy (GTDB): domain Bacteria; phylum Bacteroidota; class Ignavibacteria; order Tepidaquicellales; family Tepidaquicellaceae; genus JAEUSI01. The sequence goes on from DAIPYE010000124.1 coordinate 727, forward strand.
AATCCCTTCCGTAATGGAGTTCCGGATATATGACTCCGCCGCTGCCTTCTCCGCCGATCACTGATTTGTTTCTCATCATTTCCTTCACAACATTTATTTCTCCGACAGGACTTCTGAAAACTCTGGAGCTATTAGCTTTTGATATATCATCTACAGATCTGGTTGTGGATAAATTCACTGTAACATTTTTGTTTCCTTTTAATTTTTTCAAAACAAAATTAACTGCTGTTGTAATTGTGTTTTCTTCGCTGAAAGGTTCACCGGTTTCTGTGATAAGTACAAGTCTGTCCGCATCGGGATCAACAGATATTCCAAGATCAGCTTTATTTTTTCTGACTGCTTCCGACAAAAGTTTCAGATTCTCAGGAATTGGTTCCGGTGTATGAGGGAAAATTCCGCTACCGTCGCAGAAAAGCCTTTTAACTTTGCATCCAAGTTTTTCAAGCATATCAGGAACAATCTGTGAACCGGAAGAATTTACAGCATCTACAACTATTTTAAATTTTCTCTTTTTAATTTTAGCTGTATCGAGGATCTTTAATTTCAAAACTTTATCAATATGCTTATCAATCCATGAATGATCTTTTCTGACTGATTTTAAATTACTAATTCCTGCGAAATAAAAATCTTCTTTTGAAGCAATTCTAAGAAATTCAGTAATCTGTTTTTCATCAAGGAATGTTCCGTCGCTGTTTAGAAATTTTAATCCGTTCCATATCTGAGGATTATGTGATGCAGTAATTGAAATTCCTCCGCTGCTTTTTGTATCTTCTGTTGCTATCTGTACAGTTGGCGTCGGAGCAACTCCAATGTCAATAACTTCAAACCCGCACAAAAGCAGATTGTTAATTACCAGTCCCGATATAATTTCTCCGTGCTTCCTGCCGTCTCTGCCTACTATGATTTTATTTTCTTTGCCTTTGGAATGTTTGCGTGAAAATTCTGCAAATGCTGATGTGAATTTTGCTATGTTATAGGGAGTTAAATTATCTCCGATTATTCCCCTGACACCCGAAACTGATGCTATGATCTCTGACAATTAAATTAAATTTATTTTTAGATTACAATATTCTTCTCTAGTTCCTGAAGCTGTTCAGGTGAATTTATTCCCGTGATCTCCAAAATATCTTTCACAGGAAATGCGCCGATTTTTTTACCTGTATTTTTAAAATATCTGAAAATATCTGTAAGGTAATATTCACCCTGTGCATTATCAGTTTTAAGTGTTTTCAGGGCTTCAAATAATAACTGATTGTCGATAATATAAATACCGGAATTGATTTCCCTGCACTTTTTCTCTGCCGGACTGCAGTCTTTTTCCTCTCTTATATCATAGAAACTTCCTGTCTCATTTCTTAAGACTCGCCCGTAACCGGAAGGGTCTTCCATTACTGCTGAGATAAGACTTGCATCAAATTTATTTGAATTATGAAAATCAAGAAAATCTCTGACAGTTTCATAACTCAGCAACGGAACATCGCCGGATAAAATTAGAATGTCTCCTTCAAAGTCTTTAAGGAAATTTTCTGTCTGCATAACAGCATGACCGGTTCCGAGCTGTTCATCCTGATGTGCAAACCTGAGCTTGTCTTTCTCTGAGGAAAATTTTTCATTAATAAAATCTATAACAGAATTTTTCTGATGCCCGACTACCGGAATTATCATTTCAGAATCGATCTTGAGTGATAATTCAATTACATATTCTATCAGCGGCTTTCCGTTAAGTTCATGCATAACCTTGGATCTGTCAGGATTCTTCATTCTCTTTCCCTGACCTGCAGCCATTATAACAGTTGAAATATTTTTTTCCATTTTAAAATACTTTGTTAAAAAAATCCCGTCAGAAAAGGGATAGAAATCAAAATTATTAAATTAATTCTTTTTCTTTTCGAAGCTTATGTTGTCAATCAATCTTGTATTACCGACTTTAGCAGCCAGTGAAATCAGTATTTCTCCTTTGTATGAATCCAGATCATCAATTTTATTCAGAGTTGTATTGTCAGTTATTTCATAATACTGTAATTCAAATTCAGGTGTTTGCTCTTTTAATATTTTCCGGATATGCTCCAGTATAAATGACTGATCAGTAATTTTTTCATCAACAATAAGTCTTCTTCCTTCATTAAGAATGAAATACAAAACAGAAGCCTTTCTTTTTTGCTCATCGGTCAAATATGAATTTCTTGAACTCATTGCCAGGCCGTTTTCCTCCCGCATTGTTTCGCATATATTAACTTTCACATCAATGTTAAGGTCTGAGATCATTTTTTTCAAAACTGCATTCTGCTGCGCATCTTTTTGTCCGAGATAAAAATTATCCGGTTTGACAGCATTCAGCAATTTTGTCACAACAGTTGCCACACCTGTAAAATGTCCCGGTCTTATTTTGCCTTCAAGTTTATCGGTAATGTCCGATAGATTAACAGTGGTCAACGGATTATTCTTATACATCTCATTTGTTTCAGGATTAAATATATAATCCACTCCGGCTTTTTCACAGATCAAATGATCTCTGTTAAAGTCACGGGGATATTTGCTGAAGTCTTCATTTACACCGAACTGAGTCGGATTTACAAATATACTTACAACAACAATTTCATTTTCCTTCTTTGCCCTGAGCATCAGTGAAGTATGTCCGGCATGCAGAAAACCCATTGTAGGAACAAGCGCTACCTTCTTTCCCGAATATCTGTAATAATCTGAAATATCCTGAATGGCAGAGATCTCTTTTATTACCTTCATTTACGGAATTAATTAGAGATTAATTTGAGAGTTTGCGTGAGTTTTTCTTTCATGTCTTTGCGGTTCACTATGAAATCTATAAATCCGTGTTCCAGAAGAAATTCAGATCTCTGAAAGCCTTCGGGAAGATCTTTACCGGTCGCCTGCTTTACTACTCTCGGACCTGCAAATGCAATCAGCGCTTTAGGTTCAGCAATATTAAAATCACCAAGCATTGAAAAAGATGCTGTCGAACCACCGGTTGTCGGATTTGTCAAAATTGAAATGTATGGTATTTTTTCATCATCAAGTTTGGCAAGCTTTGTACTTGTCTTAGCAAGCTGCATGAGGGAAATTGCTCCTTCCATCATTCTCGCTCCTCCACTTGAAGAAATAATTATCAGAGGATATTTAGTTTTTATGGATTTGTCAATTGCTCTGCTGATCTTTTCCCCGACAACGCTTCCCATGCTTCCCCCGATAAATCCAAAATCCATGCATCCGATTACCACATCAATAGAATTTATTTTTCCTGTGCCGGTTTTTATTGCATCATTCAGATCTGTGCTTTTCATTGTATCTGCAAGTCTGGTTTTATAAGGTTTTGTATCTTCGAAATTCAAAGGATCCATTGACCGGATCTTTTTGTCAATTTCTTTGAATGAATTTTCATCCAACAATATTTTGAAATATTCATCACTTCCGATTCTGAAGTGGTGACTGCATTTTGTGCAAAGATAAAAATTTGCTTCCCATTGCATTTTATGCATCATTTCACTGCAGTCAGGACATTTTATCCATGTGCCGTCAGGTATCTCTCTTTTTTGAGTATCTGACGCGATATTGTCTTTGGATCTTTTAAACCATGCCATAATTAATTTGTATGTTTCAAAATAAAAAACATTACTCCTAAAATAAAATCATTTATTCGGAATAAATTCCTTCATGTAAAAAGGCTTTGAAGATCTGTAATTACTGTATTGATCCTTTAAAATTGCAGATTTAGTACGCTCTGCCTGTGAAATAATTCCTGAAATTTCTGATACATCAGTTAATTTTTCTCTGTATTTCTCCTGAAACGTATTACTTAAATTTTCATTGATCAGATATGAAGAAGTATTATCTGAAACTATTTCTTCAATAAATCCTGTCCTGTAGTCAGAAATTCTTTTCAATAAACCGGATTCAAATATATAATTACAATAATAAAATTCATTTGTCCGTGAATTTGAATATATGAGTGAAGTAACTTTTCCGGATGTTTTAGATTTATTGGCAATTATATCAAGCGTAGGAATTTCAATCAGCTTGCTTTCCCCAGCAAAACAAATTCCTTTTGCAATTGCGGATCCAATTCTCAGACCTGTAAAAGAACCGGGACCATTTGATAAGCTTACTGTTTCAATATCCGCTGTTTTAATTCCATTCTGTTCAAATGCTGATTTTAAATAATAAACAAGTTTATCAGCGTTATCCTCCGGATCCAGAGTCTCATTTATCAAAAGTTCATTTCCGCTCAGGTATCCGAACTCTATTTTTTTAGATGAGCTCTCTATTAATAATATTCCCAAATAAATTTAATATTTTATAATTCTTTCGTTTTCATCTTTTCCGTAATTAAAATATACTTTTATCAGTATTTCCTTCAGATATTTTTCTGCTATCCCTGGCCATTCTATCAGGCAGATTGAATTTGAATCCGGACTGAGATAATTCTCAAATCCGATCTCCTGTAACTGTCTGAAATTACTTAACCTGTAAAGATCGAAATGATAAATCTTTATATCCGTTTCACTTCTTTTGTCAAACCCGTTGTATTCATTGACAATTATGAATGTAGGACTGTTCACGCTGTCAATAACATTGAAATACTTACAAACGCCTTTTACAAACTGCGTCTTCCCTGATCCAAGATCTCCGTATAAACCAATTGCTGAATTAATTTTTATTATTTCGGCAAATTGTTTTCCTGCGTTTACAGTGTCATCTTCAGAATGCGAGAATATTTCCTTTGTATCTGCCAAACTATTCTGTGTTACCCTTTTGGTTCAAGAGTTACAATTGGCAATATCATTTCATCAATGGATATTCCGCCGTGCTGAAATGTATCGTTATACTGGTTAAGATATTTGTGATAATCAGTGGGATATACAAAATAAAAATCTTCCTTGGCAATAATGTAACTGATAATTCCGTTTCTTTTAGGAAGCTTGTATTCCTGAGGATTTCTTATGAACATTGCATGTCTTGAATCCGCTTTGACATTCTTACCGCACTTGTATCTTAAATTCGTTGAAGTTTCTTTATCTCCCATTGCCTTTACGCCGTGCAGGCAACGAATGCTTCCGTGATCAGTTGTGATTATTATTTTAATATCTTTTCTTGTCGAAAGCTGTCTCAGCATTCCGAAAAAAGATGAATGCTCAAACCATGATTCTGTCAGAGATCTGTATGCAGATTCGTCCGGAGCAATCTCTTTTAAAATTGCATTGTCGCTTCTTGAATGAGCTATCATATCCACAAAGTTAATGACTATTGCATTGAGCTGATTATTACAGTATGACATTATCTTGCTTTCAATTCCTCTTCCGAAATTTGAATCCATGATCTTTGTGTACTTCACTTCATTTTTCAACTTAACTCTTCTTCTTTCAAGCAGTTTCAGTAAAAATTCACGTTCATAATTATTCTTGCTGTTCTCATCATCATCGTTTTTTTTCCAGAGTTCGGGATAATGCTGTTCGATCTCCGAAGGAAATAATCCTGAAAAAATTGCGTTCCGGCTGTATGGTGTGGCAGTGGGAAGAATTGAATAATGATAATCCTTCGATATTTTGAAATAATCATACAAGTATTTTTCCATTACCATCCACTGATCCATTCTCATACAGTCAATTACAAAAAGAAATGTAGATGTATTTTTATCCAGTTCAGGTATGACAAATTTATCAACTATTTCTGTAGAAAGGATCGGTCTGTCCTCTTTAGAATTTACCCAGCCGAGATAATTCTTATCGACGAATTTGGAAAATTCGGTATTACAGTCTCTTTTTTGTGTGAGAATTGTCTGTTTTAAACCCAGATCCGGATGTTCGTCCAGTTCCAGTTCCCAGCCTGTCATTTTAAGATGAATATCGATCCATTCCTGCCATGTCGGACTTTCGAGCATAGCCATTGAGATCTGATTGAACTCCTGAATATAATCCTTTGATACCTGACTGCCTTTAAGTCTTTTTGACTCAAGCATTTTTTTGCAGACAAGCAGAAGTTGAGTGGGGTTTACGGGTTTGATGAGATAATCATTTTTTGTGACCATTACAACCGGAAGACTGGGTTTAATATCCTTTATCTCCAGAAGTGTCTGAAGTCCGCCCATTCCTGTCATCATTTCATCCAGAAAAACCAGATCGAAATCATTGTTTTTGATCAGACTGATCCCGTCTTCTCCGTTTGTTGCTTCTTTTACGTCATAACCTTTTTGCTTTAAAAACATTATGTTTGATTTAAGAGATTCGATCTCGTCATCAACCCATAAAATGCTGTTTTTGTTAGGTGTTTCTGCAATTTGATTTTGCATTTTCATTCCTTTCAGTTTTTTACTTTGTTTGAAAAAAGTAAAAACAACTACATTAGCGTCTTTTATTTAATTTTATAAACTTTCCGCTGTAACATAACAATTAAAGCGGTCTTTAAAAAGTCATTCAAATCTTTGAGAATTTCTCGGAATTCTCCAGACTGACAACATTTTCGATGTGATATGTGTGGGGAAACATATCTCCGGGCTGAATTTTACCGATTCTGTAATTTCCTTTACTGCAGATTATTTTCAGATCTCTTGCCTGTGTGTGGGGATTACAACTGACATACAGTATTTTTTCGAACTTAGTTTCAGACAGTATCTCGCAGATCTTCGGATGAAGCCCTGAACGGGGAGGATCAAGTATGATTTTATTATACTGACCGGAAATATTTTCTTTTTCCAGGAAATCTTTTATATCGCAGCAAATGAACTCTGCATTTTCGATCCTGTTCTGATCTGAATTAATTTTCGCGTCATTTATAGAATTTTCTATAAGTTCAACGCCTTTTACTCCATTCACTAGATCTGATATGAAAATGGAAATTGAACCCGTCCCGCAGTAAAGATCCAGAACATTATCATTTTTATTGAATTCTCCCAATTCAGTTAATAAATTAAATAGTTTCTCTGCCTGTAAAGTATTTGTCTGGAAAAATGACTGAGGAGATATTTTAAAAATAAATTCTTTCCCGTCCTTTCTTTTAAGCTTTTCATAAATGAATCCGCTGCCGGAAAGAATGTTTTCATTCTCACCAAAAGCAACCTGAGCTTTCTTCTGCGAAGTGGAATTTATTAATGTTGTGATCTCCGGGAATTTATTTAAAAGCTGTTCTGAATATTCAGTCATAAGTTTATCATCGAATTCAAACGTAATCAGATTTACCATTAGATCTTTTGTGTTTTTACTTTCTCTTATGATCAGAAAACGGAGCTGACCTGTATTTGATCTTGTGGAATAAACAGGAACTTCCCTCATCCTGAAAAATTCATTTGTAAAATTTAAAATCCCGTTTGAAATTTCAGACTGCAGATAACATTTGTCAATGCTGACTATCTTTGAATGAAACTTCGGAACGTGCAATCCAAGAACATAATTTCCCTTTACCTTATCCATATCTTTTTCTTCCATCCATTCATCATCCGAAAATGAAAATTCCATTTTATTTCTGTAATAAAAAATATTATCGCATTTGAGTGTAGCAGGAATTTCAGGATTCTCAAAACCACCTATCCTTTCAAAAGCATTTTTTACAACATTGGTTTTGAATTCAATTTGTTTTTCATAGTCATAATTCTGAATCTTACATCCGCCGCAAACTCCAAAGTGACTGCATTCGGGGATAATTCTGTATTCAGACGGCACTTCAAGACCGGTAAGCCTTGCTTCCGCATAACTTGATTTCTTTCTCAAAATCTTTATCAGAGCGCGGTCACCGGGAAGCCCCTTTTCCGTAAATATCACAAAACCTTCTTCAGTTTTTGAAATTCCCTTTCCTTCGGAACTCAGATCCGTAATGTCAACCGTGATCTCATCGCCTTTTTTCAGTGTCATGTAATTCTTTCATATTAGTTAAATTATTATCATTTGGAATTTTTTTAAAAAGCTATTATACTACTCATCTAAATTATCTGCAATACATCTATTACTGCCTGAATGCTAAAACCAATTCCGTTTCCAAATGAGAGTAAAGCTGTTTCAACTTAATGAAAATAAAAAAGGTTATAGAAATTTTCCTATAACCTTTAAATTCCAAAAAAATTATGCAACAAATGTCGTTATTTTAGCAAAACCATTTTCCATATCTGCTGAAAATTCCCTGCGCTGATCGGGTTCGGCGAGCTCACCGCGAGTTTGTAATAATAAACTCCGCTGGAAAGATCCGAGCCGTTAAAAGAAATAATATATCTTCCTGCTTTCTTAAAATCATTTACTAAACTCATAACTTCTTTTCCAAGCAGATTATAAATTTTTATAGTTACAAAATCACCTCCCGTATTAGGAATTGCATATTCAATATTCGTTGACGGATTAAATGGGTTAGGGTAATTCTGGTTTATCGAATATTTATCTGGTAATCCTTCATTCGCCCTCTTTAAATTTCATTAAATAGTTTTTCTATCACCTGATTTTTACCAATTTCTTTAACCGGCACATAAGACCTCCTTTTTATTTTACTAAAAATAATTTCTTTGTATCAACAAGAATTCCGTTTGCATAAAGACTATAAAAATAAACTCCGCTTGTATAATTAATTCCATTAAAAGCTGTTTCATAAACACCTGATTTTAAATTTTCATTTACTAAAATAGAAATTTCCCGGCCGATATTATCATAAACTTTTATTTGTACAAGACTCGGCTTAGTTATTTCAAATTTAATTTTAGTTTCAGGATTAAAAGGATTTGGATAGTTTTGATATAACTTATGATCTTCAGGAAAAATATTATTAATATCATTTAAATTTGTAAGTCCGCTTGTAGTAGTATAAACTATTTTTGTATTTCCTCCAACTCCCCAGCCAATGGAGTCATTAAAAAACCACAATGCCCCGAAATATCTTTGATCAATTCCTGTGTTTTCCCTTCTCCATGTAGCACCTGAATCAATTGATTTAAACAGTTGTCCAAAGGTTCCTCCAACCCAACCAGTGGTCAAACTTGAAAATCTGCAAACATAAGGTTGGTCTGAACCTGTGACATATCCTATACTATCCCATGTATCTCCAAAATTTGAACTTTTATATACTCTACCTACATCTTCAACAACAAAAACATATTGATTTTTTATTATAGAAA
>DAIPYE010000125.1:0-8930 GCA_036782915.1 Bacteroidota bacterium
AACTGATACTGTTAAAATTTATTTGAGAAGTATAACCTTTCCATATAGTATCTTAGATTCATCCCGAACTAAAATCGATTCAGCCGGTACAGGCAAATATTATTTTGCAAATGTAACAAACGGGACAAATTATTATCTCCAGATGAAACACAGAAATTCAATAGAAACCTGGAGCTTCGGAGGACAAAGTTTTAATCTTTTTTCAATGACATATGATTTTTCAACAGCGGTTTCTCTGTCATTCGGAAACAATTCTAAACAAATTGATTCATCTCCCATAAGATTCGGATTTTACAGCGGTGATGTGGATCAGGATGGAACTGTCGATGCAGGTGATTTAAGTCAGGCTGAAAATGATGCTGCAAATTCTTTATCCGGTTATGTACAGACTGATGTTACAGGAGATGATTTTGTGGATGCAGGAGATGTGAGCATTATTGAGAATAATGCAGCTGTAGGAATAAGTGCGATCACTCCTTAATGATTTTAGATTGTTGATTTTTGATTTTAAATTATAGTTAGAATCAAAAAGATAATTTTATTTCATTCCGGTTAGGTAATTCGTAAATCGAAAAATCTTAAATCTTAAATCTTAAATCTTAAATCTTAAAAGAAAAGGTTCTTGACAATATAAAAGAAATATTATATTTTGCAATAAACATAAGAGCTTATATAAAACATTAATTAAAATCTTATATTATCAATGAATATAATAAGTCAGCTTGGGTTCATCGCATTAGGAACAAGATTCAGGGTCATAACAGACAGATTAATGCAGGATGCGGATAAAGTATATAAATCAATGGGAATAGATTTTGAGCCGAGATGGTTCACGGTTTTTTTTCTGATAAATCAGCGAAAACAGATCACAACAACTGAGCTTTCTGAAATGCTTGGATATTCACAGCCTGCAATAACACAGATCGTAAATTCTTTATTGAAAAAGAAAATAGTTAAAGTTGTAAAATCCAAAAATGATTCACGGAAGAAATTCATAACTATTGCGCCAAAAGGTGATGAAATGCTGTTAAAGCTGATTCCTGTCTGGCAGGAGATTGAAAATGCAGTAAAGGATCTTTCCACGTCGACAGGATATGATATTTTATTCGTTTTAAGCAAGATCGAATCAGAGCTGGATAAAAAGAGCATTCATAACAGGGTTATGGACAGGATAAAGGAAAAGCAAAGGAGCGAAGTAAATATAACAGAGTATGAGCCTGAGTTAAGGGAGATATTCCGGGATCTGAATTACGAATGGCTGGAGAAATATTTTACAATTGAAGATAAGGACAGAAAAATTCTGGAAAATCCTGATGAAGAGATCATCAAAAAGGGAGGGTTTATTTTTTTTGCTGAATATGGGAATGAGATAGCCGGAACTGTGGGAATAATAAAGCACAGTGAAAATGAGTATGAGCTATGTAAAATGGCTGTGTCTGAAAAATTTCAGGGTAAACAGATTGGCAAATGTCTGGCATTAGCAGCTATAGAAAAAGTCAAATCACTGAAAGCGGAAATATTATTTCTGGAAACAAATTCAACTCTGATTCCTGCATTGAATTTATACAGGAAACTCGGATTTATTCAGGTAGAGCAGCGAAATCAGTCTGAATATAAAAGATCCACATTGAAAATGGAACTGGATTTAAAAAAAGAAATTCCAGCTTTAATATAAAATTTAAAAATAAAAATCATGGAAATCAAAAATGAAAATCCGGAAAACAAATTTAACATTGTGATGATTTTTATAAAAGCTGCTTTTATTGCGGCTATGGTTTCTTCTATCTAAAACTTAAAGCAGTTGTTTGAAGAATCCGAAATAATTTTCTCACACAGTTATCTTTGTTTAAAAATTTTTAAATCAGTAAACATTATGAATAAAGTAAAAAATAGTTTTATAAAACATAAATTTATTATGATCGCAACAATTATCTCTTTAATGCTTCCTGTCACCGGAGCCGCTGTAAAGTGTCAGTCAAATGAAGTTGCGGGGAAATCTTTAAGCAGTGCTGAAAAGGAATCTGCCGTAAACTCAATTTCAAAACTTATGTTTGACAATTATATTTTCCCTGCAGTATCAGTCGAAATGGGAGAATATTTAAATTCGCGTCTGAAAAACGGTGAATACAATGGTTTTTCTGATCCGCAGTTATTTGCAGATGAGATAACAAATGATCTTCAGTTCATCAGCAAGGATAAGCATATCAGAGTGCAGTATAATCCGGAACAGATAAAGAAGATGAACAGCCTCCCGAAAGAAGACGAAAATATTGTATCTCAGGAATTTATTCAGATGCTGAAAAATGAAAATTTCGGATTTAAAAAAGTAGAAAGGTTAGGGGGAAATATCGGTTATATTGATTTCAGAAATTTTGGTCCCGGCGATCTTATAAAAGAAAAAGTTGAAGATGTTATGGGATTTGTTGAGAACTGTAATGCGCTGATATTTGATATGAGATATAACGGAGGTGGAGATCCGACCGGAATTCAGGTTATTACAAGTTACCTTTTCGGGGAAGATCCTGTTCATCTTAATGATCTATACTACAGACCAAATGATACGACAGAGCAATACTGGACATTGAAAGATATAAAAGGTAAAAGAATGCCGGATGTTCCTGTTTATATTCTTACAAGCAGCTTCACTTTTTCGGGAGCTGAGGAATTCACTTATAATTTGAAAAATCTAAAGAGAGCAACGGTAATAGGGGAAACCACCGGCGGCGGCGCGCATCCCGGAGGAATGAATATTGCGGATGAAAATTTCATAGTTTTTGTTCCGATAGGACGGGCAATAAATCCAATTACAAAAACTAACTGGGAAGGTACAGGCGTTACACCTGATATTGAGATCAATAGTATTTCCGCACTTACTAAAGCTCACATTCTTGCACTTGAAAAAATTGTATCATTATCCGGAACAAATGATAATAAATTAAACTGGCTCATTGAATCATTAACAGCGGCATTAAATGAAATTAATATTGACAATTCTATTTTGAATGAATATGCCGGAGTATATGGTGACAGAAAAATATTTCTTGAAGAAGGGAAGCTTTATTATCAGAGAAACAACAGGCAGAAATTTGAAATGACCCCAATGAGTGAGGACACATTTATGTTTTCAGATATTGATTATTTTCGTGTGAAATTTGTAAAGGATGATTCGGGAAAAGTGACAGAACTTATCGGAATGTATGTTGACGGAAAAACAGACCGTTCAGAAAAGATTAATGATCAGTAAAAAAATTTATTGAACTTGTGTCCATTTTAAAAATTTTTAAATAAATTTTAATCGACTTGTTTAAGCACAGATATTTTACTAATCAGTCATAGAGATTTGCAAGTTTTATCAAAGCGTCATTATTCAGGATCTTAATTTTTTTCCCCTCTAGATCAATAATTCCGTCCCGTTTAAGTTCGGACAAGATTCTGATAGCAGTTTCAGTAGCTGTCCCAACTATATTAGCAATTTCCTCTCCGGTGATGGTCAGATTCAGTGAACTTTCATCTTTTGTATATCCATAATATTCCTTTAACATTAAAATGGCTTCAGCAAGTCTTTCTATAACAGGCTTTTGCGCAAGGTTTGTAATCTTGTTTTCTGCTTCTCCCAGATCAGTAGCCAGAAGTTTCATTATTTTTGATGTTATATCAGAGTTAGACTTGATCAGATCAAAAAATAAAGCTTTTGGGATCAGGCAAACTTTAGAATCTTCCATTGCAATTGCTGATGATGTGTAAACTTCTCCGCTGATAAGAGATCTGTAGCCGAGAATATCGCCGTCTTTTGCAAGTCGGATTATCTGTTCCTTTCCTTCTGAACCGCTTTGAGAAACCTTGACTTTTCCTTTATTTACACAGTATAATCCGGTTGGTGAATTTCCTTCATAAAAGATCTGCTGACCTTTTTGATAATAATTGCAGTTTTTTTGAATTGACAGATTGACAAGTTCATCATCACTCAGCTGACAGAACACAGAACCTGTTCTTGACTGACACGTTTCACATGATGGCATCTGAAATTTTTTAGACATATTGAATCAGTAATAATTTGAATTAAAAATAACTCAATATTACCTGAATAACAATTCAACTGATTTTGAATTTCAGTTTACAAAAATATTTCTCGTAATAAAATAATCCGTTCCTTTGTTTTTTAAAAATAAATTTATTTTCCACATACCTTTTTCCAGATATGCTGCCTCTATTTTCTGAATTCCGTTTATATCTGCGGAAAAGGGAATTTTGAAGTCTTTTCCTGCATCCGAACTTCTGTAAAATCTGATCTCTCCTTCATATTTTTCCTGTTTGGAAGTATCAAAAATTGTCAGAATTATAAATTCACCTTCCTGTACTATATTTATTTTTTTATTAAGCTCTGCAGAAGCTTTCAAAATATCGATCTGACTCTGATAACGAATTTCCTGTTCGTAATAATTTTCACTTACCAGGTCAGAAGGGTTGTTCATTGCAATTACTACCATCGAAATTATTCCGACAGCAAATACAGTATAAAGGATCGTTATTTTTATTCCCCAGCTTATTTTCATTTTGTTCAAATTATTTGTTTAATTTACCGGACCCAAAAAAGAAGTTTCAGTTTCGTATATAAATTCATCTCCTGTATAGACATCTATTTTCAGATCAGTATTTACAGTTTTTATGCTTTCCCTGGGAAGAATTATGAGTAAACTTCCTTCGTAAATCCCGGCTGATTTTAAATTTACTTCATTTCCGATAATTTTAATTTCCCCTTCTGATTCTTTCAGCCTGAAGTTTATTGGAATATCTTTAAATGTTTTATTCGATAATTTAACATTGTAAATATTGCTAACTTTATTATCCGGCATTTTCTGATAAAGCGCTCCCTGAGTTCTTAAAATGCTCACGTCCAGATCTTCTCTTGTGATAAAAATCGTTGTGATAATTGCAATTAATATTATAAGCACTGAAATATATCCGGCAACTCTCAGTGTAAATTTAAAACCGGTTTTATTTTCAATTCCTTCCATGGAAGCATATCTTATCAGTCCTCTGGGTTTATCAATGCTATCCATTATTGAATCACAGGCATCTATGCAGGCAGTGCAATTGACACATTCCAGTTGTGTCCCGTTACGAATGTCAATTCCTGTCGGGCAGACATAAACACATTTTTTACAGTCAATGCAGTCTCCTTTGTTTTCAGCGTTGAATTTTCCGTTTGTCTTAGCTCCGATCTTACCTCTCGGCTCTCCTCTGATAAAATCATATGCAATAACCACTGAACTTTTATTTAGCATAACACTCTGCAATCTTCCGTAAGGACAGACAAGAATACACGCCTGTTCACGAAACCATGCAAACACAAAATAGAATAGTCCGGTAAAAACCATTATTGCAATAAATCCGCTGAGATGTGAAGTGACAGGTTCGGACATTATATGAAATAATTTGTCAACGCCGATTATATAAGCAAGAAATGTATTAGCAATTACAAATGAGAGTACGAAGAATATAGAATACTTAAGTGTTTTTTTTAAAATTTTTTCAGATGTCCACCTAGATTTGTTCAAAGTCTTCTGCTTTGTATAATCACCTTCGATCAGATATTCAATTCTCCTGAATACCATTTCAAGAAAAATTGTCTGCGGGCATATCCAACCGCAAAAGATCCTTCCAAACAATGCTGTGATCAGAAAAAGAAATACAAAAACGGAGATCATTATTAATCCGAAAAGATAAAAGTCGGATGGCGTGAAAAGTGTCCCGAATATTATAAAATTTCTGTTAATAATATCAAAAAGAAGGAACGGATGTCCGTCCACTTTTATAAAAGGAACACCAAATAAAAATGCGAGAAGTATTATACTTACTATAATTCTCGCATTGTAAAATTTGCCTTTTGGCTTTTTAGGATAGACCCATTTCCTGCCGCCTTTTTCGTCAACTATTGATATTGTGTCTCTGAATGAATTTTCTGTTTCTGTTTCCATAATTTCACTTCTTCACGGATGCTGTATCTTTTTTTATATTCTTTCCGTTCTCTGTTTTAATGCTCAGACTGTCTTTTAACGTTCCGGTGGAATCAGTTACCGTAAATAAATTTCCTTCAGGAATTTTTCCGTTCGGAGGATTTGTACCAGCAAGAGACATAACATAGCTGACAACCATCTGCATTTTTTTTGGATTTAATTGTGTCTGCCACGAGATCATACCTTTTACCGGAACTCCGTATTTCACGGTTTTGAAAATGTTTGTAACACCTCCACCATGGATCCAGTACTGATCCGTAAGATTAGGACCTACAGTGCCTTCTGCATTTGCGCCATGACATGGAGTACAGTTCACTGCGAAAATTTGTTTTCCTGAATTCAAAGATTCAGCATCCGAAAGTAAGGTTACATTATTTTCATTAATGAATGCTCCGGTTCTTATAAGTTCTTCCCGTTTCATATTTGCAGTATTTACCTCATCAGCATATTCCTGAAACGGAAGTTTTCCGGTTTTTAAAACATGATAATCCAGCAGATAAATAAATGCGAAAATTACTGTCCCGTAAAAAAGTATGTTAAACCACGGCGGAACCTTGTTATCAAGTTCACGAATTCCGTCAAAATTATCTTCAAGAAGAATTGAATGTTCCTGCTCCAGAGGCACAAGTCCGTATAATTTTGTTTTAAGAGATTTAATTGCTGAATCTTTCACAACGATTTCATCAGAAACTGTTTCGTCTTTAGGGAAAAGCAACGGAAGAAAGACAAGGTTAAAAAGTATTAATAAAACTATCAGCAGAACAGTGTTGTAAGTATCAGTATTCCCTTCATTTGCTGCAACTGTGGTCTGTGCAAATGTAACAGATGTTATCATAAAGAAAAACAATGCTGCCGGAATTGCTATCAGTGAGGTTTTAAAAACCGGTTTTTTATTCTCCATTTTTCTCAAAAGGAATCTCCTCCATTTTTTTTATGTAATTATTATCAACTTTATAAGTCCAGTAAAAGACACCTATAAAGAATATGAAAAACACCAGTAATGAAAAAACAGGGAAAATATCTATCCCGTCTATCAGCTCAAAATAATGTTTGAACATTTTTAAATTTATATTTTAATTTTTAAGATTATTAAGTTTAATTTTATTTGTTAATCTTCAGTGAATCAACTTTTATATCTGTTCCAAGTCTCTGCAGATAAGCTATCAATGCAATTATCTCTTTATCGTTGCCGACGGTTACATCATTCTTTTTCAGATCATCTGATATCAGAGTACCCTGCTTTAATAATTCGTCTACAGCTTCATTCTCAAATCCCGGAGGGTAGGGAACACCAAGTTTTCTCATCCCGTTGATCTTTGCCGGCGTGGAAGCAATATCAGTTGTCTGCGTGATCAGCCAGTTGTATGAAGGCATTAATGATCCGGGCGACATAGTTCTGGGATTTTCCATGTGATAAAAATGCCAGAGATTCGGATATTTCATTCCTTCTCTCTGAAGGTCAGGTCCTGTTCGCTTTGAGCCCCAGAGGAACGGATGGTCATAAACAAATTCACCAGCTTTTGAGTATTCGCCGTATCTTTCTGTTTCACTTCTGAAAGGTCTGATCATTTGCGAATGACAATTATTACAACCTTCTCTTATGTAAATGTCTCTTCCCTGAAGTTCAAGCGGCGAATATGGTTTAACGGATAAGATCGTCGGGATATTTGATTTTATCAGAAAAGTCGGGATCAGTTCGATTATCCCACCGATTAAAATCGCAATTGTTGCCAGTATTGCAAATTTACCCGGACGGGATTCGATCCATTTATGCCGGGTTTCATTTTTGTTGTTTGTGTCTTTTATAAGAGCAGGCGCTTCAGCGTCTTCGTTTTCGACAAGTTTGCCTGCTTTTGCTGTTTTGACAAGATTATATGCCATTACAAAAACACCTATAAGGTAAAGAATTCCACCGATGGATCTCATTTTGTACATCGGAATTATTTTGATTACAGTTTCAAGAAAGTTAGGATATTGCAACAGACCTTCTTCTGTAAACTGTTTCCACATTAAGGACTGAGTAACACCAGCCCAGTAAAGAGGGACAGCATAAAAAACTATTCCAAGTGTTCCGATCCAGAAATGAAAATTCGCCATTTTTGTAGAATACAGTTTTGTTCTGTACATCACAGGTATCAGCCAGTATAAAATTCCGAATGTCAGAAACCCGTTCCAGCCGAGCGCGCCGACATGAACGTGTGCTACAATCCAGTCTGTAAAGTGCGCAATTGCATTTACATTTTTCAAAGAAAGCATCGGACCTTCGAAAGTTGACATTCCGTATGCAGTAACGGCAACTACCATAAATTTCAGTACAGGTTCTTCTCTAACTTTATCCCAGGCTCCTCTCAGTGTAAGCAGCCCGTTTATCATTCCTCCCCAGGAAGGTGCTATCAGCATAATTGAAAACGCAACGCCTAAAGACTGTGCCCAGTCAGGCAATGAAGTGTAAAGAAGGTGATGTGGTCCAGCCCAGATATAAATAAAGATCAGTGACCAAAAGTGAATTATTGATAACCGGTATGAATAGATAGGCCGGTCAGCAGCTTTTGGAAGAAAGTAATACATCATTCCCAGATAAGGTGTCGTCAGAAAAAATGCAACAGCATTATGACCGTACCACCATTGTACAAGTGCATCCTGAACTCCGGCATAAACCGGATAACTTTTGAACATCCCCACCGGCAGCTCAATGGAATTTACAATATGCAATACAGCAACTGTTACTACCGTAGCTATATAAAACCAGATAGCAACATACATATGTTTTTCACGGCGTCTGGCTAATGTGCCGAACATATTAATTGCGAATACAACCCAAACCAGCGCGATCAGAATATCTATCGGCCATTCAAGTTCAGCGTATTCCTTACTGGATGTAAATCCCAGCGGGAGTGTAACTGCAGCGCAGAC
>DAIPYE010000125.1:8970-9806 GCA_036782915.1 Bacteroidota bacterium
GATTATCAGCTGCCATCCCCAGAAATGTATTTTGCTCAGTACATCACTGAACATCCTTGCTTTACTCAATCTCTGCAGAGAATAATATATTCCCATGAACATTGCATTTCCCACAAATGCAAATATAACTGCATTTGTATGCAATGGTCTGATCCTTCCAAATGTTGTGAACTGAAGCCCGAAATTCAACTCAGGATAAATAAGCTGAAGAGAAACCAGCAGTCCGACAAGCATTCCGACAATTCCCCAGATGACAGTTGCCAGTGCAAAATTCCTGACTATCCTGTTATCATAACTGAATTTTTCCAATACCATTTTTATTTTTTATTCATTTTAAATTTACAATTGAAAGTTATTACTTCTTTACCGGCTCTGAACTTTTTTCATTTTCATCAAAAAGAATTCTTACCGAAGGTGTATAAACATCTTCATACTGACCGCTTTTTACTGACCATATAAATGCAATCAGAAAGGATCCTGCTACTACAATGCTTATAATGGCTAAAACAAAAATTACACTCATTGAAAAATGAAATATGTTTTTAAAGTTTTTTAAATCTTGCTAAAATACTTGTTGAAAGAGTTACAAATACAATTATTGAAATTGAATTAAAAGGCATCAGTACTGCTGCAACTAATGGTGAGAATGTTCCTCTGGCCGCAAGAAATAATCCTATGGTATTATACAGAAACGAAATTGCAAAACTGACCTTGATTATATTCATAGTTGATTTTGAATATTCCAGAAATTTACTGACCTTGCTGAATTCCGATGCTTCCATAATAGCATCACAGGAAGGTGAAAAATTTGTAATATCTTCAGAAACTGTTATTCC
>DAIPYE010000126.1:0-7693 GCA_036782915.1 Bacteroidota bacterium
GAT
Source organism: Bacteroidota bacterium (assembly GCA_036782915.1). Taxonomy (GTDB): domain Bacteria; phylum Bacteroidota; class Ignavibacteria; order Tepidaquicellales; family Tepidaquicellaceae; genus JAEUSI01. Next base: position 4 of record DAIPYE010000126.1, read on the forward strand.
TGATATATCAAATGCTGATTTGGCTCGATCTGAAATACTTCCTCCGGTAAATTTACCGTCTGCCCGGAATCCGTTCCGTCAAGTTTATATACTTTTAATTCCATTTTTTATTTTTTATAGATTTCTACTATTCCTGTTTTTGTTCCCGGAACTGCACCTTTGATTAATATTAAATTTGAATCATTGAATATTTTTACTATTCTTAAATTCCTTACTGATACTGTGTCTCCGCCCATTCTTCCCGCCATTCTCTGTCCTTTGAATACTCTGGAAGGATATGAACTTCCTCCGATAGATCCCGGAGCTCTTTGTCTGTCGCTCTGTCCGTGTGTTCTCTGACCTCCGCCAAATCCATGTCTTCTTACAACTCCCTGAAATCCTTTACCCTTGGATATACCAGTAACTTTTACAATGTCTCCTTCATTGAACATATCTACTTTTACCTGATCACCTTCTTTTAATTCACCAACTGAAAAATCTCTGATCTCTTTTAACTCACGAAGAACAGGAATTTTCAATTTTTTGAATTTACCTATAAGCGGTTTGGTAGAATTTTTTTCTTTCTTCTCCTCAAACCCAAGCTGAACAGCTTCATAACCGTCACTTTCTTTGTTTTTTATCTGTGTAATATAACATGGACCTGCTTCTATTACTGTACATGGAACTGCATTTCCATTTTTTTCAAAAATGGTCGTCATTCCGATTTTTTTTCCTAAAATGCCTATCATAATTTTATTTGTATTTATTCTTTACTGTTATTGTTTATACTTTGATCTCTATATCTACACCACCGGGAGGATCCAGTTTTGTCAAAGCATCAATTGTTTTATTTGATGAATTCAAAATATCGATCAGTCTTTTGTGTGATCTTGTCTCGAACTGCTCCCTTGACTTTTTATCAACATGTGGTGATCTTAATACAGTGTAAACATTCTTTTTTGTCGGTAATGGTATCGGACCGCTTACAATCGCACCTGTCGATTTGATTGTCTTGATAATACGCTCAGTCCATTTATCCAGTAAAGAATGATCGTATGACTTTAGCTTAATTCTGATTTTTTGTGATGCCAACTTTAGTTATTTTTAATTTTTTCTATAAAAAAGTTACCCTGTATTCTATTCAAGTATCTTTGTTACAACACCTGCTCCTACTGTTCTTCCGCCTTCTCTGATAGCAAATTTCAATCCGTCTTCCATTGCAATAGGATCGATAAGCTCAACAACAAGCTTTTCAACATTATCACCAGGCATTACCATTTGAATTGATTCAGGTAAGTAAACTACACCTGTTACGTCAGTTGTTCTGAAATAAAACTGAGGTCTGTAATTTGTACTGAAAGGTGTATGTCTTCCGCCTTCCTCTTTTGCAAGTATGTAAACCTGTGCTTCGAATTTTTTGTGAGGTGTGATTGAACCCGCTTTTGCAAGCACCATTCCTCTTTCGATTTCATTCTTGTCCACGCCTCTTAATAAAAGTCCGCAGTTAAATCCGGCTGTTGCTTCTTCCAGTTCTTTATTGAACATTTCAGCTCCGGTTACAACTGTTTTTTTCTTTGCGCCAAGTCCGATCAATTCTACTTCTTCACCAACTTTTACCTTACCTCTTTCAATTCTTCCTGTCGCAACTGTTCCTCTTCCTGTGATTGAGAATACATCTTCAACCGGCATAAGGAATGGCTTGTCAATATCTCTTGTAGGTACAGGAATATAAGCATCTACTGCATCCATCAGATCAAATATCGGTTTTAATCTTTCATCATCCACTGAAGCTGCTGGATCTACTCCGGCTTCCATTGCTTTCAATGCGCTTCCTCTTACAAATGGAATGTCATCTCCCGGATAATCATATCCGTTTAATATATCTCTTAATTCAGATTCAACAACTTCAAGCAATAATTCTGCATCTTCTGCTGTTTTTTCCTGTGCATATATAATGTCAACTTTATTTAAGAATACAACTATAGCGGGCACACCTACCTGTCTTGCAAGAAGAATATGCTCTTTTGTCTGAGGCATAGCTCCGTCTGTAGCTGCTACAACCAATATTGCTCCGTCCATCTGAGCTGCACCGGTGATCATATTCTTTATATAATCTGCGTGACCCGGACAGTCAACGTGAGCATAATGTCTTTTGTCAGTTTCATATTCTACGTGAGCAGTTGCAATCGTTATACCTCTTGCACGCTCTTCAGGTGCTTTATCGATCGAATCAAAAGCTCTTACTTTTGAAAAACCTTTTTTTCCCAAAGCCATTGTTATTGCTGCGGTCAATGTAGTCTTTCCGTGATCAACGTGCCCTACTGTACCTATATTGACATGAGGTTTACTGGCACTGTATTTTTCTTTAGCCATTTATTTATTTCTCCTTAACGCTATTAGTTAATTAATTTTGTTTGTTTGTTTGAATTAATGTTTGGAGTAAAATCTGATTTTTGTAATTGAAATGTAGTTTAATTTTTCAAAATCCCAAATCAGAAATCCCAAATTGTAAATCAATATGAGTGGGTCAGGGAGGAATTGAACCTCCCACCTCGTGCTTATAAGGCACGCGCTCTAACCATCTGAGCTACTGACCCTTGATGGAAAACTTTCTTATTCAAAAAACTTTTTCATAAGAAAATTTTTATAGAACGACTAATGTGTCTGATTGGCGAGTTGTATTCCTTCTTTAAAAGGAACTGACCCTGAAAATTTATTTTAAAGAACTGTTAAAAATATTTATTAAGCTACTTTCTCTTTTCCTTTAACTTTCTCTATGATCTGCTCTGAAACTGACTTCGGAGCTTCATCATAATGTGAGAACTGCATTGTGTAAATTGCTCTTCCCTGTGTCATCGATCTCATGGTTGTTGCATATCCGAACATTTCTGATAATGGCACCAATGCTTTCACAACATGAGCATCACTTCTTTGTGACATTCCTTCGATTCTTCCTCTTCTCGAACTCAGATCTCCCATCACATCACCCATATAATCTTCCGGCGTTACAACTTCAACTTCCATGATCGGCTCTAACAATACCGGATTTGCTTTTCTTGCGCCTTCTTTGAATGCCATTGATCCGGCGATCTTAAATGCCATTTCCGATGAGTCAACATCGTGAAATGATCCGTCAAATAATTTTACTTTTATGTCTTCTACTGGATATCCGGCAAGAACTCCGTTTTTCATTGCTTCTTCTATTCCATCTGATACAGGATTGATAAATTCTTTTGGTATTGAACCGCCGACTATTCCGTTTACAAACACATATCCTTTTCCTTTTTCATTTGGCTCTAATTCTATCCATACATGACCAAATTGCCCTTTACCGCCCGATTGTCTGACAAATTTTCCTTCCTGTATAACTTTCTTTTTGATGGTCTCTTTATATGCAACCTGTGGATTTCCTACATTCGCATCTACTTTAAACTCTCTTTTCAATCTGTCTACAATAATATCCAGATGAAGCTCGCCCATTCCTGAAATTAATGTCTGACCTGTTTCATCATCAGTTCTTACTCTGAATGTCGGATCCTCATCGGAAAGTTTCGCAAGTGATTCTCCAAGTTTATCCTGATCTGCCTTTGTTTTCGGCTCGATGGCAATTGAAATAACAGGTTCAGGAAATGTAATTCTTTCAAGTATGATCGGATCACTTTCATCGCAAAGCGTGTCTCCGGTTCTTGTGAATTTCAATCCAACCGCTGCAGCAATATCACCGCAGTAAACTTCTTTTATATCTTCTCTGCTGTTTGCATGCATCTGAAGAAGTCTGCTGAATCTCTCTTTCTTTCCTGCAATTGAATTATAAACATAACTTCCTGCTGTTGCTCTTCCCGCATATACTCTGAAAAATGTCAGCTTTCCTACAAATGGATCTGTCATTATTTTAAATGCCAGTGCTGTGAATTTTTCTTCGTCTGTATTTTTTCTCGTTACAAGATCATCTGTGTGAAAGTGATGACCTTCCACATCACCAACATCTGCAGGCGAGGGTAAAAGATCTACTACTTTATCCAGTAAATTCTGAACTCCTTTATTCTTAAATGATGATCCGCATAAAACCGGAATTATTTTCACGTCAATAGTCGCTTTTCTCAAAACAACCATTATTTCCTTTTCACTTATTTCCTGTCCGTTCAAAAACTTTTCAAGCAATGTATCATCTACATCTGCTACAGCTTCCAGTAATTTATGTCTGTATTCTTTAGCCTGCTCCAGTAAAGCTGCAGGAATTTCCACATCTTCAAATGTAGCTCCAAGTGTATCATCATTGAACATTCTTGCCTTCATTGTAATCAGATCTATTATTCCCTTAAAAATATCTCCCTGTCCAACCGGCAACTGAATCGGTACTGCGTTGGCTTTCAATCTGTCCTTCATCATTCCGATTGCGTGAAAGAAATCCGCTCCGACTCTGTCCATTTTATTTACAAATGCAATTCTCGGTACTTTATACTTATCTGCCTGTCTCCAGACTGTTTCTGACTGCGGCTCTACTCCGCCTACAGAACAGAACAGTGCAACTGCACCGTCCAGAACTCTCAAAGATCTTTCTACTTCCGCAGTAAAATCTACGTGCCCCGGTGTGTCAATAATATTGATTCTGTGATCATTCCATGAACAGGTTGTAGCTGCAGATGTGATCGTGATTCCTCTTTCCTTCTCCTGCTCCATCCAGTCCATCGTAGCTGCGCCTTCATGCACTTCACCGATCCTGTGCAATCTTCCGGTATAATATAAAATTCTCTCTGTAGTTGTGGTTTTACCGGCGTCAATATGAGCCATGATACCGATATTTCTTGTTTTATCTATTGATACTTGCCTTGCCATAATGTGTTTACTCTAAAATTCTTTGTTTTTAAAAAAATGTAAAATTGTTTTGTTTACCACTTAAAATGTGCAAAAGGCTTGTTTGCCTCTGCCATTTTATGAATATCTTCTTTCTTTTTCACCGAACTGCCTTCTCCGACAGCCGCTGCCATAAGTTCATTTGCTAATCTGAGAGACATTGATTTTTCATTTCTTGCTCTGCAGTATGTTAATATCCATTTTATCGCCAGTGCAACTCTTCTGTCCGGTCTTACTTCTGTCGGAACCTGATAGGTAGATCCGCCGACTCTTCTTGATCTGACTTCGATTACCGGCTGAACATTGCTGATCGCTTTTTTGAAAACATCCAATGGTTCACCTTTTGTCTTTTCAGCTATAATGTCAAATGCATTGTACATTATTCTTTGTGCTATCTGCTTCTTTCCGTCATACATCAGACTGTTAACAAATCTACCTATAAGTATATCATTAAATCTGGGATCCGGCCTTCTGATTCTTTTTTCAGCTCGTTTTCTTCTCATTGAAAATATTTAAATAAATTTTTGTTTGTTTTAGTGAATTTTAACTGACTTTTAAAATTATTTCGCAGCTTCTTTAGCTTTCTTTGCTCCGTATTTTGAACGGCCTTTTTTTCTGTTAGCTACTCCTGCTGTATCTAACGCTCCTCTGATTATATGATATCTTACTCCGGGAAGATCTTTTACTCTTCCGCCTCTTATCAGTACAATTGAGTGCTCCTGTAAATTATGACCTTCGCCGGGAATATAAGCCGTAACTTCCATTCCGTTTGTTAATCTTACTCTCGCAACTTTTCTCAAAGCTGAATTCGGTTTCTTTGGGGTAGATGTATAAACTCTGGTACAAACGCCTCTTTTTTGCGGACAGGAATCCATTGCAGGTGCTTTACTCTTGGAGATTATCTTCTTTCTACCTTTTCTGACTAATTGATTTATTGTTGGCAATATTATTCTTGTTTAATGCTTCTAAATTCGGAAACAAACAAAATACTAAAATTATACACTTTAGTCAATTGATTTACCAGTAAAACCCTAACTATTTTTTGAATTTGACGGAATTCTTTAATAATTGAAAGAAACTTCTGTTTAATAACTATTTTTCAGGTTAAGTGGGAAGATGCAACGATATGTAAGAAAATTCATATTTGACTTAGAAACTCAATGATAAAATTATCAAAATTGAATTTTTGAGCCTTTTCCTCTTCACAAAACCAATTTCGTTAGTGTTTAATGTCTTTTTGCACTTTTTGGTTTGCAACTAACCTATCTCAATTTTTAAATGTTAAAAGTTTTAAAAGGACAAATGTCCTTATTTTATCAAAACCATACGTTTTGTCAAACTAAAATTCTTTTCCCCTTCAGTTTCCAGCTTGTAAAAATAGACACCGCTTGATAAATTACTGCCATTGAAATCAACTTTATATCTGCCAACAGATCGGAATTCATTATTTACTAATCTGATAATCTCTTTTCCAAGCATATCATAAATAATCAGTTTTACTTTTGCATCAACCGGAAGATCAAATGTGATCTTTGTTTTTGGATTAAACGGGTTAGGATAATTTTGTGAAAGATTGAATTCAGTTGGAATCAAGTTATTAGTCTCAATTATAGAATTATCTTTTTCTGACCCGAATAAAATCTGTATATCCTTATTTACAAAATTAACATGCTCGGTAATGTTGTGCGGTTTCTTAGCTTTTACAATTTCTTTTAGAATTGTTTTATTTTTAAATTCTGTCTTTTCCTGTTCGTCAGCTGTTCCATCTTTGATTTTCTTTTCAAGTGATTTATTTTTTTCTGTCACTTTATCTCTCGAACTTTCAAAAGATTTGTAAATATTTGTTCTTAAAACCTGCCTGTCTTCTTTTGTAAAAATCTTTGTATCATATTTATCATTTGGATCATCATTGAGAATTTGGGATTTAGAATTTTGAATTTGGGATTTAACTTCTTCATTAATATCCATTTCTGAAGATTCAGATTTGTTAATTTCCAAATCCGAACTTCCAATTTCCAAATCTTTTTCTCCTCCTCCAGATCCACCACTTAACAGAAGGCTTGTAGCTGCATAATCCCAACTCGCTACCAATCCTTCATAGCTGTATGGATTCTGATTTATTATTTGCTGGAATCCTGTCATTGCTGACTGATATTGACTAAGCGCTACCTTACACTTTTGAATGAAATAATAACTTTGACTTATTAATGGCTCGTTATTTGGATTATTCAAAATCAATGTTTCCAATATAGCTTTCAATTCCGTTATTTTATTTCCTGTGGTGTCTATACGGAGACTTGCAAGATAAATTTTAGGAATAATACTTATGCTTTGAATACTATCAGCATAATTATTCAAAATCAGAATGCTGTTTGTAATTATTTTTTCGTAATTTTTCATTCTAATTCCGATGCTCACAGAATCATATAATACTTTTAAGTTTTCTGATTCAATTTTTTTAATTCTACTTTCAACTTTAGATGATATTCCTTCTCCCGAACCCTCTGCTGCGAAAAATATTGTATCGTTATAAGAATTATTTGAATTATTTGGGTCAAAATTATTAATTATTACAAATTCATTTTGCACAAATGGAATACAATTAGTTGGATTAAACTGGAATTGAACTAAATTATTTGTTTCAAAATATTTTACATTACTTACAGGATTCTGAATTGCAGAATTAATATGAAAACAGTTTTTAATTGCCGGTACGGAAACATCAATTCCCGTTTTTGGGAATGTTCCGTCAAAATGGTGTGATGAAGTATTTAAAATATTAAAAACATTGTATCCGTTATCAATATTGAAATTAGAATTATTCGGTAAAATATTATTATTTCCTGCCTGTAAATTA
>DAIPYE010000126.1:7703-9796 GCA_036782915.1 Bacteroidota bacterium
ATGTAATTGAGAGTAAGATTTTTTTCATGACTAAATATTAAAATTAAAATTTTTGGGAAAAATTTTTTTTTTTCCTGCCTGTAAATTATTGTGACCGCCTGTATAATATTTCCCTGATTTTCCAAGATTAATATTGCTGAAACTTTCTTCCGTTATGCTGTTTGAAAAAGTGTTACTGCAAACAATAGAATTACCGTATAAATCTGTTGTACTGCTGATAAAATTTATTCCGGTTATGTAATTAGTGATGAAATTATTCTTTACCACACCACCCGAAATATTCGAAAGCAAAACAGCAGTATTTCCAGTAGATGAAATAGTGAATATATTTCCGTCAAGAGTTATCGGAATTACAGTCGAGCCATAAGAAATACATTTCAAAGGTTTATTAAGATTATTGAAATGATTTTGATTTACCAATAAAGTAATATTACTTTCATTCTCATTTAAAATGTAATCCATTGAAAGTCCGTAGTGAACGCTGTCTGTCGAATTGAATGTGTTATTCAATAAACTTGTGTTAAGACAATTTGTTAATTGAATTGCTCCGGCATCTTCCGGTAAAATATTACTGAAAGTTGTATTTGCAATTTTAACTTCACTGCAGCCGCTCAGATTTATACCTTTCCAATTATTATTATTTAATCCTTTCAAAACTACAGGTGCAGTTGACTGACTTTGTGAAGAATATCCCGAACTGAATTTCCCACCGGTCATCCCAATTCTTCCGTTTGCAGAAAAAGAGATAGTTATCCCGGGAATAATCTTGATATCATAACCATTATTATAAACTTCATCTTTACAATTAAAACTTCCCGAACATTCTTCATTAGCTACAAGCCTCCCGCCTTCCTGCATTACGGGTGCAAGTTTGTAGAGCTTGCCTTCGCCGGGCATAAAGTCACCGAGGAAAATATAATTGCTGTCATTCTTACTAATTGTTCTCACGGTATCACCTGTTTCAAGATCATATATTTTCCAGTTACTAAATTTCTCAAGAATTAAAGGATTCATTTTCATCGTTACTAATCTCCTGCCGCCAATTTTATTTACAGAAGTATAGTCTATAAACGGCGAGCATCTTCTGTTCAAAATCATAAAATATTTTGATTGCTCTGTTTCATTTTCCTTTTGAAAAAATGCTGCCTGAAGATATGCACTATCTCCTGATTCAGCAATCAAATTATCTAAATCAGGGATCGGATCAGGTGCAAACTCATAAGCAGGAAAAGCTTCTAATCCTTTTATGAATGTGGAAGATATCATTTCGCTTCTTTCATCATCTTTTCTGTATATAAAACTCTTTCTGTTGTCATTATCAAAACTCATTAAATAAGGTCCCCATTTTTCTAATTTTTCATTATACTTTTTATAAAATGTCCATCTGTTCTGACCGTATGCATTAAATTTTCTTGGATTGTTATTACTGTCTAAAAACCGGTTTGAAAAAAATCAACTCCGTTATGACCATAATCGGAATTGTATCCATTGTCTGTTACATTACCGTTAAATGCAAAATACAATAAGCCCTTTGCTCCATAGCTTATGGCAAGATTTGCAGTTAACTCAGATTCTTCATTTGTTGGTTCCTTCAGTTTAAACAAAGGTAGAAACCAAGCATAAGATTGATGGAGAGAATAAAAGTCAATTTTACTGTCTTTAGAAAGATTATGCATTAATTTCAAAACATCAGTAAAGTTATAAGCTGCTTCAGTTTTATCATCAAAATTATATTGCAGCCAGTCATCATAAGCTGTTGGCGGGTACTTGTAAGCAAGTATTCCTTTTGCGGGATTGTAATCTAAACTCGGATATGCCTGATAAACAGGAAGTGTATTTGGATTTTCAGATGATCTGTTTGTAAAAGTTTCAAATCCTTCCAGAAAATAAAACGTCGTTGCAACTTTTTTTACCCCTCCTCCAATTGTCGAATCTATTAAATACTTTTCAAAGTCCTCAGCAGTGAATGGATTACTCTTATAATTTGGAACATGGAAATTATACATATAAGGATTCAGATTTACAATCAAGGTTAACCTTCCCTGTGATTCTTCTTCTATGATCTCCCTTACCCTTTTTATGCAGGGAGTTGT
>DAIPYE010000127.1:0-797 GCA_036782915.1 Bacteroidota bacterium
GATTTAATTCTGTGAAAAATTTTCCCTGCGGAGGATAAGAATCAATTGTATCACCTTCTTTTAGAAAATCATTCATATAATTTGAAACTATACCGTTACCGATTCTTTTGGAAGAGATCACAAGATCTTTTTCATAAAAAGGAGAACTGCAGATCGAATATTCTCTTCTGTGCTTTTCACCGTTTATATCTACCTGTATGGATAAAAACTGTCCGTGAATATAATTAAAAGTTTCTTTAAGATCATCCGGAATATAGAGATAAATTGCGACAGCTTCAGTGTTCAGCTTTATTACTTTTGCAATCTTTAATTTGTGTTGTTTAAATGACATTTTACTTAAATTGTTTAAATTATATTTCTGAAATAGATTCTTTCCGGGAAATGTCAGGAAGGAAATTTAATTTCTGGCTTCATTAGATTCCCGCATTTGCGGGAATGACAGCCATAATTTTTTAAATAAATAGTTTTTTTACATAAATCCCAGTTCGAGCTTTGCAACTTCCGACATCATTGTCTGGCTCCATGGTGGTTCGAATGTTAGCTGAACCTTGCAGTCATTCACCATCGGATGCTCTTTTACTTTCTGCTCGATCTCTCCCGGAAGAATTCCGGCAACAGGGCAGGAAGGTGAAGTCAGTGTCATCACGATCAGCACATCTCCGTTCGTTGCAACTGCAATGTCATATATCAATCCAAGCTCCCAGACATCAACAGGTATTTCCGGATCATAACAGGTCTTTAATACTTTTAATACTTCTTCTTTTATTTCTTCCGGGGAATGTTTGCTGACAGTTTCT
>DAIPYE010000127.1:807-9773 GCA_036782915.1 Bacteroidota bacterium
TTCTGCTTTTGGAGAGTCAGAATTGTTTTCTGTTCCAGCAGTATTTACATTTTTTTTTTCATCTGAAGAATTTTCAGGGACAGAAGATTCTGTAACTTTAATTTCTTCAGCAACTTCTTTTTCGTCGTTCATATTCTTAAAAAGATTTTTGATTTTAGTTAACATTTTGCGCTTTGTTAATTTCAGCATAGTTTTTCATGTACTTTAGCATGGCGTTCAATCCGTTTGCGCGGTTCGGTGAAAGATGTTCCTTCATACCGATCTTGTCTAAAAATTCCATTTTCGCTTTTACAATATCTTCCGGTTTCTGACCGGACAAAACCCTTATCAGCAAAGCGATCAGACCTTTTGTGATTATTGCATCACTGTCAGCTTTATAAAGGAGCTTTCCGTTTTCCATTTTCGCATTTAGCCAGACCTGAGACTGACATCCTTTTACTTTGTATTCATCAGTTTTATATTTTTCATCTATCAATGGAAGTTTCTTTCCAAGCTCAATTATATATTCATACTTCGACATCCAGTCGTCAAATAATCCGAACTCTTCCGTAATTTCATTTTCAATATTTTCTATTGTATTTTGAGAAGTATTTTCCATTTTATAAAAACATTTGTTTTACTTTCTTAATGCCTTCCGCAAGCTTGTCAATTTCTTCTTTTGTATTATAAATTGCAAATGAAGCCCGAACTGTTCCGGGAAGTTTATATCTTTCTTCTATCAATGGCTGTGTACAGTGAAATCCGGTTCTGACTGCAATGCCGAGCTGATCGAGAATTGTCCCTGTGTCATAAGGATGAACTCCGTCAATTAAAAACGAAACAACGCTTGCTTTATCTTTAGCTGTTCCGATAAATTTTATTCCGCCAATCTCTTTTAACTTTTCATTTGCGTAATTAAGCAATTCATTTTCATGCTTTGCAATATTTTCATAACCGATCCTATTCACAAAGTCTATCGCCGCTCCAAGCGCAATTGCTCCTTCAATATTCGGTGTTCCCGCTTCGAATTTATACGGCAGATCATTGTAAGTTGTATTTTCATACGAAACGCTTTTTATCATTTCACCTCCGCCCTGATACGGCGGCATTGAGTTTAGAAATTTTTCTTTCGCGAATAAAACACCGATACCCGTCGGACCATAAACCTTATGCCCGGAGAATGCAAGGAAGTCACAGTCTAAATATTTAACATCAATTTTTAAATGCGGCGCTGCCTGGGCTGCGTCAAGCATAACGGGAATATTATGACTGTGTGCAATGTCTATAATTTTCTTAACGGGATTGATCGTTCCCAGTGAATTCGAAACATAAACAAGGGAAACAAACTTTGTTCTTTCATTGATCATCTTTTCAAACTCATCTAAAATCAATTCACCTTCATCATTAACGGGAATGAATTTCAGCCTGGCATTTTTTTCTTTGCACAATATCTGCCACGGAATAAAATTAGAATGATGTTCCATTCCGGAAATAATTATTTCATCGCCTTCATTTATATTCATCTTTCCGTAAGTCGATGCAACAAGGTTCACTGCTTCAGTAGTTCCTCTGACAAAAATTATTTCCTTAACACTCTCTGCATCTATGAATTCGCGGACTTTCTCTCTTGCGCCTTCATAAGCTTCAGTCGCTCTTTCGCTCAGCGTATGAATACCTCTGTGAACATTGCTGTTAATCTTTTTGTAATAATCGTTGATGGAATCAATAACAGACAATGGCTTCTGATTCGTCGCAGCATTGTCAAGATAGACAAGCGGCTTTCCGTTCACATTCTGTTTGAGAATAGGAAATTCTTCTCGGAGTTTCTGAACGTCAAATGAAGTGTCTTTATTTAGTTCTAAAGTTTCCAAAATTATTTTATTAAGAGCATTTTTTTTGTTTGAATAAAACCATTGGTTTCAATTTTGTAATAATAAATTCCACTTGGTAAATTACTTCCGTCGAATTCAATATTATATCTACCTGTTATTTTGAATTCATTCACAATCTCCTTCACCTTCTGTCCAAGATTATTGTAAATATTAATTTTGACCATTCCATCTTTCGGCAGTGAATAATAAATCTTTGTAGATGGGTTGAATGGGTTTGGATAATTATTTATTGAAAATTTATCAGGAAGAGTATTCATTCCTGTTGGAGAATCCGGTCCTTCCGGATCTGCACATCCGTTTTGATATCCAGAAACAAATCCTCTTTCGGAATTCAGTGATCTTTTTCCCCGATTATCTTTTGCTATTATTTTATAAGAAAAAGTTGCTAAAGTTGGAGGGCAAATCGAAATTTGATCAATATTCGGATCATGTAAGGTCACTTCAGAGTCAGTATATTGAGTTGTTGTGCTTGAAACAGTAGCTGCTAAAACATAACTTGGCTCAACATTACAATTAGACGAACCTCCTCTGTAAATTTCAAAAACGGGAGCAATACCCGTCGGACCATTGGAAGCACTATAAAAATCCGGTTCGGTATTTTGATCCCAGGATATGCTCGGATGAAATTTATCGCTTCCGAAACCTCCGAAATATGATTTTATAACTTTAACATTCTTTGGTTTTGATGGAGGAAGATCTAATATTGCTTGATCATCATTGTCATAATATATTTTTACTACTATCGCTCCTGTTGTAGAATTTTGCTCCATTAATGCTATAGTTAAACCTGTTCGTGTAGAATCACAAAAGCTTGACGAAGGATTACTGTAAGGACTGAATATTTCATCGTAATTCATATTGAACGGATCAAAACTGTCACCTCTGAAACTTAATGAGATATCAAAATCACTGCTTTCATCAGAACAAACATCATCTGTGACCCAGGTTCCGTAAGCAGTTGTTGGATTTGCAGGCTGTTTCATATATTTATCCTTTCCCGTATATCTTTTACCAAGCATTGTTTTTAAAACAGGTAATGAAAATCCAAGAGGGTGGTGATAATTCTGATGAGGAGCATAAACTGTTCTGTCAATAGCCCATGAAAATTTTCCTTCTGCGCTTACAATGTCATAAGGTTGATTGTTATTGCTGCAATTAGAACCTTCTCTATAAATAAAAAGACCTTTTCCGTCAGGACAGGCAGGATCAATTTCTGCAAAGTTAATATTGTAACAATTTGTTCCTCCTCTTGCAATGCCGTCATAAACTGATTTTTTCTGATGATTGGCGATCCAAATATAATCGTCGGATGTACCGGGAATTTTTATTTTGTATGATTTCCCGGATTCAACAAAATCAGATAAAGTATCAGTATAAATCCCGTTTGAGTTTATAAGATTAATAGATGTATATCCGATAATAGTTGCTGATCTTTCTATTGGGGTATATAAATATGAAGTTTCATTATGTCCGAGCGTCATAAATCCCATATTAACATGTCCATTATCGCCCAAAGGAATATTATTTGCAAACAACTTATGACTATACTCATGCTCGAGAATTACTTCAGATCGACCCGTAGCATGCAGTAAATTCAATGCTGTTATTCCATTAAATGGACCAATTGTCACACTTCCAAAAGTTATTGGCGAAGGTAAGTCTAGTTTTGCTTCACCTCCATAAGCCGGAGGCCAAAACCAACCATTGCTGTTATTTGGAATTGTTCTGTAATTCATTAAAATCATTTCTGCTGTTCCATCTGATTCGAATAGCCATTCATTATTTTGAAATTTCCAGTTGTCATATCTAGACCAGTCAATATTTCGAGTTGAATCAAGATAATTTAATACATATCTATTCATAAAGCCTCTACCATTTATTAAATGCAAACTATCTCTGTAATATGATGAATTTCTTGGAAGTATAATAGAAATCTCATCCCCGATAACATCATACTGTCCCATTGACATTTCACAAAAGAAATCAGAGATAGTATAGTCATGGTATCTTGTCATAAATGGAACATTTGGGTTTCCAACCAATGAGTCTATAAGATGACCATTTGTTCCTGAATGTGGGTTAATTGGACGAGGATTAGATGTTTGAAACCGATTTTTCCAAATAGTATAATTATAGCCAGAAAGTGTATCGTCTGGAAAAGTTATATAAATTACTAAACATCTTATAAAATCTGATGTACCGGGAGTTTTAACGGGAATATTTTGATATCCTCCAAGTGTTAAATTTGTCCCACAATCTTGCCCCAAATCATCAAATTGAGAAAATAAATTAGTTGTGGAAAAATTGAAAAAAATAAATGTTGAAATAAATAAAAAACTTTTCATTTTCATATTATTTTATTTAAGTTTTATTAAATTAATTTTCTATTCGAAACACTTCTTTATAAATAATGACTAAAAATTTATTTCATTAATTAAAGAGTCACTTATTTTCTGATCACAAATTTTTTATTTTATTAATAAAAGTTTTTTTGTGTCATTAAAAACACCATTGATAAATAAGCTACAAAAATATAATCCGCTTGGAAAGTTAGAAGCATCAAATAATATATTGTAGTTTCCTTTATTCTTATATTCGTTTATTAATAATGAAATTTCCTGCCCTAAATAATTAAATACTTTAAGGGTTACAAAACTTTTATCAGAAATATTAATAGGAAACAATGTAGTTGAATTAAAAGGGTTTGGGTAATTCTGAAGTAAATTAAAATGATTTGAAATATTTTCTGATTCATTTTCTATTTTGGTTAATTGAGAATACTTTATTGTAGCAATATCATCTCCAGTAATGCTTCCCTGACTAACCCCTGTTACATATATATTTCCAATGGTATCAGATAAAATTTTATTTGCTTTGTGTGATCCAAATGGGAAATTATTATTATATGTCGAAAACCATAAAAGGTCACCTAATGGATTATATTTAATTGTTAAATATTTAGGAAATAATCCATCATCTTTAAATCCACAAACATACACATTCCCTAATTTATCAGTTATAATTGATTTAGATTCATCATTACTCGAAAATGATCCAAAAATTTTTGCCCAAAGGAAGTCACCGTTTTGATTATATTTAACTGTGGCAATATCCCACCTTAAAACATTATCTGAATTTAAACAAGTAAATATTGAATTCCTGTTATTGTCCAAAGTGTAATCACTATAAAAATCATCTTGATCCGGTACTGTATCTGATCTGTTATATTTTCTCTGCCAAATCAAAGAACCTATTGAATCCAGCTTTAGAATAGATATATCAGTATTATTGTTCGGTTCTGAATGACCAACTGAAAAGACATTTTGTGAATCATCAACTTTTGAAGTAAAAATCACAAAAGCACTTGGAGGGTGCATTGCCCATACTTCGTCACCATTTTCTCTATATTTAATTACAATACCTTTTGGAACTAAAGAGAAGTTTTCACTAGTTTGTCCAGAAATATAGCTATTCGAATTATTATCAACATAAATTTTAAGCGGGATATCAAAACCATCTGCTGTTCCATTGAAATATCGTAACCAAATCAAATCACCTCTAATATCATACTTAACTGTCATAATATCTTCAGAATTTAAACCAAATTTAATTCCTGTTTCATATATATTTCCATTTTTATCCAAAGCCATTGAACTTAGAGACAATCCTTCAGTATTTCTTCTTACCCAAAGAGAATCTCCAAATGAGTTATATTTTATTGTTAAATAATCATAGGAACTACTATACATGTAGCTTGTTCCTGCTACTATTACATTCCCCGAATCATCAACAGCAATACAGGTAGATTTATCTTCTCTGTGATCGGGAGAGTCATAGTATCTCGCCCATTGCTGAACTCCGAAAGTATTATATTTGATTGTCACAATATTTTGGTTTGAATCATTTATGAATACATATCCCGTAAGATAAACATTACCTGATTTATCAATTGCCATATCGGTTACATAATCGTCATAATTTCCGGGACTGTTGAATCTTTGTACCCACTCTGTCTGCGGCTGTGAGAAGGAGTTTTTACAGATGAAAAGATGAAATAAAATTATTACAATTAGTTTGAGATAATTCATCATTTTTTTAGTTTGAATAAAAACATTTGCTTCGATTTGGTAATAATAATTTCATTCGGTAAATTACTTCCTGAAGCTTTGAACCGATTCATATAACCTTTTTTTTATTTGATAAGCATCATTTTTTTAGTTTGGACAAAACCATTGGTTTCAATTTTTGGAAGCCGTTGTTGGTGTTTAGCGAGCATCTTTAAATATTTAATTTAAGACTTAACTTTAGTAAGCGAGCGACATCAACAACAATCATAAAAAATTCAAACTTCCTTGTTCAACTTCATCTCAAGCTTCTTCACAACCATCTCCCTCAGTTCTTCAATATTTATCGAATCAATTACAACGCTTGCAAAAGCATAAAGCAAAAGCGTTCTCGCATTTTCCTTTCCGATGCCTCTTGCCTGCAGATAAAACATTTCATCTTCATTGAGCTGACCAGTAGTTGCGCCGTGACTGCACTTTACATCATCTGCAAAAATCTCAAGCTGCGGCTTTGAATAGATCGTTGCATCGTCTGAAAGTAGAATATTATTATTTGACTGATAAGCATTCGTCTTCTGCGCGTCTTCCCTAACCATAATTTTCCCGTTAAAAACTCCCGTTGCATTATCGTCTATAATTCCTTTGTATAATTCATTGCTGTAACAATGCGGCATTTTGTGATCGGCAAGCGTGTGATTGTCAACGTGCTGTTTTCCGGTCAGCAAATATAATCCGTAAAAATGACATTCGGTATTTGTTCCGTCAAAAACTGAATTAAGATCATTGCGTGTTATCGAGCCGCCCCATGAGATTGTAGTATCCGAAAATCTGCTGTCTTTTTCCTGATGAACCTGAGTTGTGCCGACATGATATGAATTTTCACTGCCATTCTGAATTTTATAATGCTCAACTTTCGAATTCATACCGCAATAAATTTCCGTCACTGCATTCGTAAAACATTTCTCATCACCGATTGTATGATAATCACTTGCTATATTTATGCTTCCACCTTCTTCAACTACTACTAATTTTCTTAATTGCGAAAAATAACTTTCATTCCGGGCATCGGAAATATTCAAAATGTGAACTGGCTCTTTTACTTCGTAATTCTTTTTTACATAAATAAAACAACCATCCTTTGCAAATGCAGTGTTTACGGCTGCAAATCCGTTTTTATCATAAGCTGCAATTTTCGCAAAATGCTTTTCAATAATCTCTCTATGATAATTCATTCCTTCTGAAAAACTACCAATGAATGCATTTTCATTCTTAGTTTCGATATGCGAAAGCTCATTATCATAATGTCCGTTAACAAACACAAGTATGTTTATTCCGGAATCCTTTATAAAATATTTTTCAATGTCTTCTTTTTTTAATGTTGAAGAATATTCAGAAAAAGATTGAACAAAATTTTGCTTCAGTGCAGGATTAAGATTAGTATATTTCCAGTCTTCAAGTTTCTTCATAGGAAAACCAAGTTCAATGAACTTTTCCAAAGCATCTTTTCTTATAAAATGCAAAGTTGTTTCCGCTTCACCGTTAAGACTATTCTCAAAATTCTGAAACTCCGATATCAGCTTTGATTTCAGATCCGTTATTTCTGTTTCTGTGTTATTCATTTATAATTAAAATTAAAAAGTTCTCATTTTGTTATTGACCCCTCCCAAACCTTTCCCTTGGCAAGGGGAGGGCAGGGTGGGGTTTTATTTTCTTAGTGTCTTAGAGTCTTCGAGGTAAAAAATCTTTTCAGAGCGAAAAAATCTAAACCGCAGCTTCTTCTTTAGGATCTGTGATCCAGTCGTAACCCTGATCTTCAAGCTGCAACGCAAGTTCTTTACCGCCCGATTTAACAATTCTGCCGTTATACATCACATGCACAAAATCCGGAACGATATAATCCAGTAGTCTCTGATAATGAGTTATTACGATAAATGCATTTTCCTTTGTTTTCAGTTTATTAACACCGTCGGCAACAGTTCTGAGCGCATCTATATCAAGCCCGGAATCGGTTTCATCCAGAATTGAAAGTTTAGGATTCAGCATTGCAAGCTGAAAAATTTCATTCCGTTTTTTTTCACCTCCTGAAAAACCAACGTTCACATAACGGCTGATCATCTGAGGATCAAGTCCGACCAGTTTTGCTTTCTCTTTTATCATTTTGAGAAATTCAACCGAGCTCATTGCTTCTTCGCCTTTTGATTTTCGAATTTCATTTACAGCAGTTTTAAGAAAATTTGTATTTGAAACTCCCGGAATTTCAATCGGATACTGAAACGCCAGAAAAATTCCCATTCGCGCTCTGTCTTCGGGTGAAAATTCCAGAAGGTCTTTACCTTCAAATAAAACTTCACCTTCTGTTACATCATAACCTTCACGGCCTGTTAGCACGGACGCAAGAGTACTTTTACCGGAACCGTTCGGTCCCATAATTGCATGAACTTCTCCGGCGTTTACTTTCAGATCAATTCCTTTCAGGATCTGCTTATCACCTTCTTCTGTTTCTATTTTTGCTTTTAAGTTTTTTATATCTAACATGTTTTATGTTTTTTTTATTTACCACCAAGGCACCAAGACACAAAGATTTGAATTCCATTACGTCTGTACATTAGCTTATAAAATAATTCTTTTAATACCGTTTTTGATCAGTGAAACATTAAAATTTATTAAGAACCCTAATCTTTTATTCGTAAGTTTCATGTAAGTTAAAACCTGCGCTTCATATACAGGATTAATTTCATTGACTGCTTTTATTTCACATATAATTAAATCTTCCACTAAAACATCAATTCTAAAACCTTCGTCGAATTTCAAGCCATCATATAGAATTGGAATTTTAATCTGTGAAAAGAAACTTAAATTCTTTTTACTTAATTCATGACAAAAACAGGTTTCATAAATTTTTTCCAGCAATCCTGGACCTAAGTTAAAATGAACTTTGTAAGCACAATCAACAATTTCTTTCGCAATCCTTTCTTCCTCAGCAGAAACCTCTTTGAATTTATTCAATCTAATCTTTTTATTTTCTTAGTGC
>DAIPYE010000128.1:0-9745 GCA_036782915.1 Bacteroidota bacterium
ATAACATTATTTTTGAATTCATAATAAAAGTCTGAGTTGTCAGTATTTTTAATTGCTTTATACATGTCATAATACATCTTTAGAATTTTATAATCTTTATCTGAGTCTGAATATTTTTTTATAAATTCCAGTATCGCATTCAGATCAGTTATTTCAAGAATATATTCAAGCAGATCATTATCTTTTATACTCCGGCTTGTAAACTTCTGTGCTGAAATGTTATTGTAAATTTTAAAAATATTAATTAAAAAACTTATAATAGTAAGATCTGCAATTTCATAAATATTTTTAACATCGTTACTGTCCATATTATCCAGAGATGAATAATACATCCACTTTAAATCTATTAATCTTTCATATTTTTCCGGACCTTCCTCCGAATTATTTAGCTTATCTTCAAGTAAATTATATTTTGATAAAAGGATCTTTCCCAGATCTTTCGTAACTAAATTATATAAAAGATTTTTCCCAAGTTCAAATTAATTATTACTGATCGTTTCTTCAGCAAGGAATCTTTCAACAAGCTGGGTCAGATCATAAATAAGATTCTTCATTACCCCGTAATTAAACTCCTTCTCCGGATATAAACTTTTCCATACAATTTCTCTTTTGAGATTATCTTTTTTAAAATCCGGAGCATATTTTTTTAAATTCTTAAAAAGCTTTATAATAATTGTTTTCTTGTTAAAGTACGGGGATTGTACAAAGTCTTCGAATCTCTTCAATTCTGCTTTGTCGAAAGTTCGTAATATTTCCAGCAATGAAGTGTTTAACATAACCAGTCTTTTAAATTAAATGTGATAAATTTAATGTAACAATATTCAATCACATTATAATAAAGTAAAGTTCTCATTGCAGCTTTTTTAAGGTGTAAATCAGAATTAAAATTTAATTCAGATTCATCTAAATGGACGCAAAAGTCATTAATTTTAAAGAAATTAGAGTTATTAATTCACAAATACAATTTGATTTCAAGGTGAAAATTAAGGAAAAGTTTCTTTGCAAAACGAATGAGATAGATATATTTTGTTCCAGTTCATTGAAATAATAATAACCGGTGAAAAAAGTAAGCGCAGACTTTTTCTCAAAGACATGCCGGTATGTCAGGTTATTATTCATTTATTAAAATTAAAATAAATAAAAGGAGAAAATATAATGCAGACAAAATTTCAAAAGAGGAAAATTTTTATTATTGCACTATTTGCAATTTTAATAGTCACACAAAATTCATTTTCACAATTTTCATTTCCCCAAAAGAAAAATCATTCAAACAAAAAACAACCGGTTGAAAAAAAAAATGATAACAGCCCTTTAAGCATAACGCCTGAAATAAATTATTCACAGGAAGAAAATGAAATTACCGGACAGATGCTTCAGTTAAAGAGACCAGATAATAATTCACAGGACGGCGGAAGGATATTTGAACTTCAGAAAATGCTGGAAGCTTCAAACGGCTCTACCGTAACTAAACAGGAAACTGTACCTTTTGGAAATGTAATACCACCGCAAAACAATACTGACAATATTTCTTCCGGAAATATTTTTAATGTAGATTATAATGTGGCGATAGCGACTCAGGTAGAGCAAAGAGGAACAGGTTCCGGAAAGATATGGGTTGCAGTCGGGCTAGGAATTTTAGATACCGGAGTTGCCGCAACTCCGGATACAGTCGCTCTGTATTATTCCGTCGACGGCGGAGTGTCATTTACTGAATATGTGAAAATTGCTTTCAGTCCGGCAAACAAAATGGGTTTTGATGATCTTGATATGGAAATAATTGAAAACACTTCAGGGACAAAATATATTTATCTGGTATTTGGTTATTATACAAACGGTTATCTAGGGGCAAGAAAGATCGGATATTTAGTTGTAACAGCTCCGACTCTTGCGGTATTTGGATCAACCTTTGTTTTCCCGGGACAGACAGCTTCGAGTAAATTTTTCAACGCAAGAATTACTTCAGACAATACAAGATACGCTTCAAATCCATATGTAACAATAACAGCAATGCAGGATTCAGTTTCCGGAGGTAACGATTATATAATGACAAAAATGATCAGAATATTAAATCCGTATGCTTTAAATCCGGCTTTAACTTATTTCTCTCATAATATTTATTCCGCCGCTCCGGGATTCATAGATTACAATGTTATGGTGGATATTGCAAATTATCATAATGGCAATGACTCTATTATTTTTGTTTTAAGCGGATATCCCGGTTATCTTGACAAAATATATTTTTACAAAGCCTTCAGCAATTCTGCTGTTTATCCCGCTACAAACGGATTTATCAACCCGACAGGCGATAATTTAGAATATGCAAGGATCGCAGCAAACGGCGGTACAGATCAGAAAAAATTATTTATTACTTATTCAGATGATTACCTAAATTCCGGGGATTTTGATCAGTGGTATCTTTCAACAGATGATGCAAATAACTGGTCTTCAGGTATTCTGGAATATTCATCATTTTACAATTCTAAATTCGGTGATGTAACCGGTCGAAGAGGAGCGGACGGAAGTTTCTCAGTTGCATTTAAGAATAATCTGAATTCACTTTCCAATGTGACAACATACAGCTTAAACGGTAATTTCAATGTGGAATCTTTTATTCATTGCGCAAATACTAACTATGCAAATTCCATTGCCAATCCGAAACCTTCATTCAGATATGTGAACGGGGACAGTTGTATGAATTTCTGGACGGATTATTTTAATATAAATCATACTACAGGTTGCTCGGCAATAAATTTTTATCTGAAAGTTACAAATGACGGGTATTATGATGATGTGACCAATACTGTTCCTGTATTGTATTATATGAATGTAATACTTGCAGATCAGAACCCGCCTTATAATCATATAGACACTGCATTTATTTTCCCGGAACCAAGTCTTCTTCTGAATGAGATAGCATTTAAAAATGCACCTGACGGAGATTATTATTTTATACTTAAAAGCGCAAATACTCTTGAAACATGGAGTGCCGCACCAATTACAATTTCAAACGGTTCAATTAACAGCTATGATTTTACAACATCGGACGCACAGGCATACGGAAATAATCTGAAGCTTGACGGGGCAGTCTGGTGCATTTACAGCGGCGACGTGGATCAGGACGGTATTATCGATGCTTCAGATGTGAGCAGTGTTGAGAATGATGTTTACGATCCATTTCCCGGATATTCTGTTACTGATCTGAATGGTGATTATACTACAGATGCAGCTGATATCAGCGTAGTTGAAAATAACATCGGAGCAATATTGATGACGCCATGATGATGTTAAATTTCGGATTGGGGATTAGGATTTATATGTTTACTATTTGAATGTTTAAATTTCGATTCCGGATTTTTGAAATTCTGTTTTTAGCCTGAATTTGATGTATTTTAACAGTGTGGCACATTTTTAGGTGTGCCACATTTTAAAATGTGGCACGAGTATTTTTTGTGAATTCAAAAAATCACTAATAATTAAATTTTTTAAAATACTTTTAAAAAAAGAACATTTACGCAAACAATACTCCGGTATTTTCATAAAAAATTAAGTTATTGAAACTACATTTTTTTCTTTTGCAAATTCAAATTGATTCAATATTTTTACTTATAGAATGCAAATTTCTGTCTGAGATTAAAATTTATTTTGACAATTGTTTTATTATTAGCTTTGAAATTATTTTGACTAAAGCCGGGTAAAAGTTCTTGTTTGTTTAATTATACTAATTTCGAGTTATAATTGTTTAGCTAAACTAAACATCTAAGGCAAAGTGAAGACTGATTGTCAAACGGAATTTATGTTTGTATAATTAAGAATTTATTTTTATTATGTTGTAATTACTAATAAAAGTTAACGTTTTAATCATGCCGGTATATAATTCATTTCTCAGCGGAAATATAGATGAGGTAAGAAAATTCGGATTTTTTAAATGGCTTGAAATCCGTGTTCATAAAATTTTATTCCGGCTTAAAGAACTTTTTAAATGCTTGTTTACGAATGCATGGGGAATTTTAACCTTTGTGTTCGTTTTTATTTTGTTGTTTCCTTCAATACAGATATTCCTTCCCGTTAGAAATATAATTCCTGTTGAATATTTTCCTTTTGAAATCGGAAGAGAGAGATTAACTGCAATTGCATTTGTAACCGCTATATTAACTTTAATACTAACTTTCAATAAACCTAATATATTTTCCGCTAAATACAAATGGAAGATCTTCAGTGAAAAAATTTATAAGACATTCTTATATGCAGTTCTGTTTACTATTCTTTACATTATTACACTCAATATTATAGTTGAAACTTATTTTAGCAAATTAATTGGAATAGGTATTGAAGATCCTTCCAATATAATTTCAAAAATAATTTTTATAATGTTTTACCTTGTCTCAGTAGTACTGATCACGAAATGGTTATTTCTGCTCACAATGCGGAAGAATTACTATATAAAAATCGATTCGGAGCTGAACGGAAAAATTCTTTCTGATCAGGCTATATATACTTCCGCTGAAGATCTTCTGGGGACAGAAAAAGAAAGTGAAAAGCTGAAGAATCTTATCTGTGCGTGCAATCCGCCTTTGTCAATCGGAATTTACGGTGACTGGGGTTCGGGAAAAACAAGCTTTATGAAACTTATTCAGGAAAGTCTTAATCATGATGCTGAGGAAAGATTGAAATCTGACGATCAAAAAGAAATTATAAAATCGATCTGGTTTGATGCGTGGAAATATGATAAAATGGGTGATATAAGAATTTCACTAATAAATGTCATTCTCAGTGAAATTAAAAAAGACAGGGATGTGACGGGATTTTTTATGAGATCGAAAATCAATAAACTTGCCAAAAGAATTGACTGGTACGGTCTTGGAAAAAAAGCTTTAACCGGAGGAATTGTAGCATTGCCTCCTCCATTTTCAGTAGTAGGTAAATTTGTTTCCGAAAATGTTTATAAAAAAGGGGGTGATTCGAATACATCTGAGCTGATCAGGGATTTTGAAAATGAATTCGGGGAAATAGTAGATCAGTTTGTCGGAGACAGAGGAAAGCTTGTTGTTTTTATAGATGATCTTGACAGATGTGATCCGGATAAAACTATAGAAATTTTCGAATCCATAAAAGTATTCATGAATAATATTAAATCTGTATTTGTGATCGGAATGGATGCGGAAGTTATTAAAACAGTTTTAAAAAATAAATTCGGTGATAAATCATATCAGTATCTGGATAAAATAGTTCAGTTCGAATATCCGATGCCTTCATATAAAAAAGTAATATCTGATTTTATTGAAAATAAAAATCTCAGGGTAGATGAAAACATAAGTTCGCAGGCAGACATACTCAAGCATGCGGGGAGCAATCCGAGAACGATAAAAAGAATGCTGAATGTATTTTCTTTTCAGATAAAAAAGATCCGGGAAGATGATGAGCTAAAGGAAAAATTTAAATATGAAAATGACATTGCCTATAATAAACTGGCAAAACTAAATGTGATCGATATCCGCTGGGATGATTGCTTAATTTATATTACAAATAAAATTGAGAAAGAAATAGAATCAGCAGAATATGAAACTGAAACAATAACGGATCCTGAATCTAAAAATACCTCCAGCTCTGGGCAGATAAACAAATCAATGAACATTATGAATGTATTAATGGAGGTCAAAAAAGCTGAGCCCAAACTTAAAAAAGAAATTGCAGACAGATATGATCCCGGTCTTCCTGAAAATATTTACCTGAATGATGATTTCCTCAGTTTTTTATTTGAGAAGACAAAAAAAATTGTACTGGAAAATGATGACTTCATTAATTACAGAGGGATCTCATCCGTAACAAAGAAAAAGGATTCTGTATTCGGAGGTATTCATAATGCAGAAAAGAATAAACCTGCTATAGAACTTTATTTACAGAAGATCCAGTCAGGAACTGCTGACAGTACAGATTACTTCAATCTTGGTTTTGCATATCAGAATAATAATCAGTTCGATGAAGCTGTCATATATTATAAATCAGCTTTGACATTAAAACCCGACACACTTTATGCAAATTACAATCTGGGAATTATATATTCAGGAAAAGGAGATATTGAAAATGCAGTTAAATATTACGAAAGTGAAATTCTCAATAATTCCGGATACGTTAATACCTATTACAATCTCGCTCTTATATATGACAATAAAAAAGATTATTCAAATGCAATTAAAAATTATTTAAAAGTAATTGAGATTGGTCCGGCATATTCAAGCGATTATTTTAATCTTGCTTTCGCATATCAAAACAGAGGAAATCCTGAAGATCTGCCGGAAGCAAAAAAATATTATGAAGAAGTGATTAAGCTTGATCCGCTGAATTCAGATTCATTTAATAATCTTGGAGTAATTTATGATAAAATCGGTGATATAAAAAATGCAATTGTAAGTTTTTCAAAAGCAATTGAGATCAAGCCGGATTATCTGCTGGCGCTTAATAACAGAGCTCTGATGCTTGCAAAAAACGGAGATATCAGTGAAGCTTTGAAAGATTACGAAGAAGTTATCCGGATCGATCCGAATAATTATAATGCATTTAACTCTATCGGTAATATTTATCTGAATAAAGCAGATTTTGATTCTGCAATAGATTCATATAATAAAGCAATCAGTATTAATTCAGGATTCAAAGAAGCATACAGGAATCTCGGACTTGCATATCAAAAGACAAAAAATTTCGATGAAGCAGAAAAAAATTATAATTCAGCATTAAGTATAGACCCTGATTATGCAATGGTTTATAATGATCTGGGGAGATTATTTCAGGACAGAGGAGAAAATGAAAAAGCTGTTGAATATTTCAATAAGTCTATAGCAATTAACAATAAAGATTATGATTCTTACAATATTCTCGGTAATGTATACTTAAATAAAGGAGAATATGATGACGCTATAAAATATTATAAAATGGCAATTGAAAATAAAAATGATTTTACAATTGCATACCGCAATCTCGGACTGGCTTATCAGCGAAAGGAAATGTATGAAGAAGCTGTTTATTTTTACAATGAAGCATTGAGAACTGATAAGGATTATTTTCTTGCATACAATGATCTTGGGTTAGTGAACAGCATTCTGGGAGACCTGGAATCTTCCAAAGGTGAAAAGGATAAAGCTGCCAGTTATTTTGACAAAGCGATAGAAAATTACAATAAAGTTATAAGCATTTGTTCAGGATCTGAAAAAAACATTGCTGAACTTAAGCATGCTTATGGCAATCTGGGTTTAATGTATATAAAAAAAGAAATGTATGATGAAGCAATTAAGAATTACAATGAAGCTCTTAAACTGGATATTAATTATTTAAATGCTTACAATGATCTCGGCTATATATATGGAATTATAGGTGATAAACTGAAAAGTAAAAGGGATAAAGTAAATGCGGAAATTAATTATGAAAAATCAATTGGGCAATATACTAAAGCATTTAATATTGTAATCAAGGAAAAAGAGAAAGAAGAATTATTGAAAGAAGCACGCTACAATCTCGGATATGCATTTGAAAGAAAAGAAGATTATACAAAAGCTATTGAAAATTATTCTGAAGTAATAAAGATCGATCCGGAATATTCGGATGCATATTTTAACAGAGGGCTGGCTTATGAGAATTTAAAGGAATATTTAAATGCAAAAGAAGATTATTCTGAATGTATTAAAAGAAAATTCAGGGAAGAATCTCTTGCTTATTTTAACAAAGCAATTGTAAATCTGAGATTAAATGAAAACGAAAATGCTACAAACGATTTTTCTGAAGCATTGAAAAATAAAGATAATTACAAACGTCCTGTTGATCTTACCTGGAGATCGGTAGCTGCGGCATATACCGGGAATTTAAATGAAGCTGAAAAGGATCTGAATGAAGCAATAAAGTATGTAAATGATGAA
Source organism: Bacteroidota bacterium (assembly GCA_036782915.1). Lineage (GTDB taxonomy): Bacteria > Bacteroidota > Ignavibacteria > Tepidaquicellales > Tepidaquicellaceae > JAEUSI01. Next base: position 7,905 of record DAIPYE010000128.1, read on the forward strand.
GCAATGCCAGTCAATATTGCCTGCGGATATTCTGTTCTTTATCTGAAAACAAATGATATTAAATATAAAATGGAATCATTAAAATATATCAGGATGGCACTTGAAAGAGACGAAACAGATAAAAATAAGATCTGTGATGAAATTAATTTCCGTCATCTGAAAAAAGATCCGGATTTTATCGAACTTGTTGGAGTATGTTCTGATTAAAGTTTTAATAATTAAAATCATAATTCTGCATTTTTCTTAGTATACAATTGAATTTTGGATTTCTATGTTTTATCTTGCACAGACTAATTAAAGAACAATCCGCTTCAAATTAATACTTTTGATTTAACCTCTGTTTCTCCTTAAAACTTTAAAATCAAAAAATATTTAATTTTTATCCAAAGTAATTGGAAACTTTCTATCTGTATGATAATAATTTTACTATTGTTCAAACCCGAAAATTTAAATTATCCATTCAATATTATTTTATCAAAAATTCTATTCAGTAAATTATCTAAACTAAAAAAATAACATGAAAACCCTTACAAAATCTGCTTCAATTTTAATTTTTACTTTTTACCTGCTTAATGTTTTTTCAATTAAAGTAAGTGAAGTCGGAATTGAATTTAATCAAAATCTGCTTGTTGCTCAAAGCAGCAATTCAATCTGGTCCGATGTTTCTGAAGCAAGTATTAAAAATATTGATTCAAAAAGTGTGCTTCCTCTGAAATACAGAGGTTTGAAATTAAATGTAAATTCATTGAGAAATGTATTAAGCTCAGCTCCGTTTGAGAGAAGTACAGCAGTATTCAATGCACCTTTGATAATTGAGTTACCTATGCCGGATGGAACGCTTTCGAAATTTAATGTAACGGAGTATTCAATGATGGAGCCGGGACTTTCAGCACAGTTTCCTGAAATTAAAACATATAATATTCAGGGAATAGATGATCCTTATGCATCAGGGAAAATAGATTTTACAATGGCAGGATTTCACGGTATGATATTGACAGTGAACGGAGATTATTTTATTGATCCTGTGAGTGTAAACAATACTGAATATTACACCAGTTTTTATAAATCAGAATATTCTTTGACAAGATCTTTTGAATGTCTGGTAAATGAAGTAAAATCAGTTCCTGAAATTTTTCTAACTGATCTTACCGGTCAACAGCTCAGGACCTACAGACTGGCTTGCGCGGCAACCGGGGAATATACTGCTGTATTCGGCGGTACAGTCGGAGCCGGACAGGCGGCTATTGTTACAGCAATAAACAGAGTAAACGGTGTATATGAAAAAGATGTATCTGTAAGAATGGTACTTGTTGCAAACAATACTAATATTGTATTTACAAACTCAGGAACTGATCCATATACAAACTCAAACGGTGTAACAATGCTCGGACAGAATCAGACAACCTGTGATAACGTAACTTATATCGGATCTGCAAACTATGACTTTGGTCACGTTTTCAGTACCGGTGGAGGTGGAGTTGCTGGTCTCGGTGTTGTTTGTTCCGCAGGAAATAAAGCACGGGGAGTTACAGGACTGCCTTCTCCGATCGGTGATCCATTCTATATAGATTATGTAGCTCATGAAATGGGACACCAGTTTGGTGGTAACCATACATTTAACAGCGTTACAAGCAGTTGCGGCGGCGGTAACAGAAATGCAACAACAGCATGGGAGCCGGGAAGCGGAAGTACAATAATGCCTTATGCCGGGATCTGCGGAGCTGATGATCTTCAGCCGAATAGTGACGCTTATTTTCATTCAGGAAGTGTCAGCGAAATTACTGCATACACTCAGACAGGCGGAGGAAATTCCTGCCCGGTGATAACAAACACAGGAAATA
>DAIPYE010000129.1:0-9570 GCA_036782915.1 Bacteroidota bacterium
CTTTGAGATCTTCAAGATTATTTCCCGCAAAACTGAATCCGATCCTGCTTCCGGCAAGCGCAAAGTATTTTGAAAATGTTCTGCAGATTATCAGATTTGGAAACTCGTCTATGTAAGGTTTTACATAACTGTTATCTGTCGAACCAAATCCCCAGTATGCTTCATCTATCATCACTATAGCTCCGCGGCATGCATCAAGAAATCTGTACAGATCTTCACTTGTGATCCTGTTGCCTGTCGGATTATTCGGAGATGCAATTATTACAACTCTCGGTCTCTCTCTCTCATATATCTGTATCATTTTATCCACATCATACAGATAAGATCTCACTCCGTCGATCTCGCCTTTTACCATTGGATATTCCACATTGAATCCTCCGACTTCATAAGCAACTTTTTTGTAATACCACCAGGCTTCTTTCGGTATCAAAACTTTATCTCCTCTGACAATGTATCTGTGAATGAGCGACTTCAGTATGTCTTCACTTCCGTATGATAAAATTATCTGACTTTCCTTGAAACCGAAATCTTTTGCAATTCTTTCCGACAATTTAGACTTCACGCCCCTTGCAAAATCCCTTGAGTACCAGGAAATATCATCTATCTTAACTGTTTTTAAATATTCAAAACATTTTGGCGAAGGTCCGTATTGCGATTCGTTCCTGTCTAAATACTGTATCGTATTATATTTTTTTTCTGACATGATCTTATTTATATTTAGTTATTGTATTTTTTTGGTAATAAAATTATTTAACCCTTCTTTTAATTTTAACTGGTTACAACTTTTAAATAAAAACATAAACATACGAGACTCGAATTTAAAAAAATTTAAAATATTTTTCTTTGAGTCTTTGTGTCTTAGAGGTTAATCTTTAAATCCATTTTCACACAGCCTCCCCGGTTTGAGTAGCAAAATCACTTCTTACTCTTCGACAAAAAATTCATAACACCGTGCTTACACTCTTCCGTCATCCTTGTAATTGCATTCAGATCAACAGCATATTCAAGTGAAGCTTCAAAACTCATCGATGAAATATTTTTAAACATTTCCTTCGTAAGCTCTATTGAACTTACAGGCAGCTTGTTCAGATCATTGCAAAGATTCATTGTAAAGTTTTCCAGCTCAGTCTGTGTTGTCACATAATTTGCAAAACCAATTCTGTGCGCCTCTGTTCCGGAAATGAATTTTGAAGTGATAAGCAGGTCTTTTGCATGAGTTTCGCTAACTCTCTTCAAAAGAAATATCATAACGATCGCCGGAATGAATCCTATCTTTACTTCCGTATAACCGAATTGCGCCGTATCGCTCGTTACAATAAAATCGCAGGCACTGGCAATACCGCAGCCGCCTGCTAATGCATATCCGTCAATCATTGCAATCACAGGTTTTTTACAATTGTATATTGTCAGCAGTAAATTCTTGAATTTCTGTGAATCGTTCTTGTTCTGAATAATATCATACTCCGAGATCTTCTGCAGATAATCCAGATAAAGTCCCGAACAAAAATTTCCGCCGGCTCCTGTCAGAATAATGCTTTTAGTTTTATCGTCTGAGGATAAATTTTTGAAAACTTCCGTCAGTCCCGTTATCATTTCTTCGTCCAGCGAATTCCTTTTTTCAGGTCTGTTAAGAATTACTTTTTTTGTATCTCCTTTATCTTCTATCAGTATATTTTTTTCACTCATTTGAAAATTTCATATTTTTGTTTTGAAGTGAATAGTTAATTAAATAACTGTTTCCGTAATTTATTATCTCCGAATCTATCAAAAAATGTTCTTTTAAAACTTCTTCGGTTATCACTTTCCCGGATTCTGAATACATTGCCATTTTCCCGCTGTTCATTAAAATTGTTTTGCTGGTATAGTTCAGAGCAAGTCCAAGGTCGTGAATTACAATAATTATCGTCAGCCCTTTTATGTTCAGATCTTTCAGAACTTTGAAAATTTCGAGCTGGTATTTTACGTCTAAATATGTCAGCGGCTCGTCAATGATCATAACCTTTTCGTGAAGATCCTGCGAAATATCAAGCTGAACGAGACCCAATGTCAGTAAAACTTTCTGTCTCTCCCCTCCGGATAATTCATACAGATATTTATTGCTGAACTTTTCAATTCCCGATTCCTTTATGCAATATTCAACTACCTTTCTGTCTTCAACTGTATTTCTGAAATCGGTAAATGCCTTATGAGAATATCTTCCAAGCAGTAAAAATTCAAAAACTGTCAGATCATCATTTACCGAAGCTGAGATCTGCGGAAGATATGAGATCGATCTTGAATATTCTTTTCTTTCAATTGAATGAATTTCTTTTCCTTTGTAAAATATATTTCCTTTGTATCCGACGAGTATTTTTGAAATTAACTTTACAAGCGTGGATTTACCTGAACCGTTCTTGCCAATAATGGAAATAAAATCTCCGGTTTCAATGTGCAAAGAAGTTTCTGAAATTAAGAAGTTGTTCGCGGGTTTTATTTTATTCTTGCTTGCGTAGGAAAAACTTATATTTTCAAGTTCAAGTAACTTGCTCATTTACAGACTATATCAGTGGATTATTTAATTCTTTCACAAAAATAATCTTAATATTCTACACTTCATATTCAAAACTTTTACTTATTTGTTCTGTATCAATTTCTTAAATCTTTGTTCTTGATTCTTTATATAAACTAAGAAAAATGTCATCCTCATTCAAGTAAGTGTTATTCTGCCACGAATTTCTCGGATTAACACGAATTTAAAAGAACTATTAATATTACAACAATTCATTAAAATTCGTGAAAATTTGTGCAATTTGCTGCTAATCTTTTGATTTTAGATTTACGATGACGGTGAAATTACTTTTTCAAAAACACATCAATACCTCTTGCTGCTTTTTTTGCATCCGCAACAGCATTCACGATCTCTTCGCCCCCGCTGATAATATCTCCTGCCGAAAAATATTTAGGATTAGATGTCTGATAAGTTTTCGGATCAATAATAATTCTGTCCTTCTCATCAAAATTAATATCAGGTATATGATGCAGAATACTTTTCTGAAGCGACTGACCGGTTGCCGTGATGACCATATCACATGACTCGGTGAATTCGCTTCCTTTTATGAATTCCACTTTGCCGTTAAGAGTGTTTGTTCGTATAAATTTCACCCCTTCAACCTTCCCCTCGCCAATAATTTCCAGCGGTGAAACATTGAACATTCCGGTTACTCCAACACTTTTTGCAAGATCATATTCAAATTCATAAGCGCCTTTTTCATCGTGAGATCTTCTGTATGCGAGTATGACTTTTGCAGCGCCGAGTCGCCCAGATCCCGAAGCTGCATCCATTGCAGTATTCCCGCCGCCGAGAACTATAACTTTATTTCCCACCTTTGTATTCAGATGATCCATTCTTAACTTTGAAATAAATTCGACTGCTCCCGTGCAGTTTTCAAGATCTTCACCTTTGATCTTTAATGAAGTTGTATTCCCAAGACCGATCCCGATGAATACAGCATCATAATCGTTTTCCAGTTTTGTAAAATCTTCTTTGCCTGTTATTGGAGAATTATATTTTATTTTAAATTCAAACTGTTGCTCCAGATATTCCATCTCATCCAATGCTTCTTCATTTGTTATTTTATATGGCGCGACTCCGTATAGTGTAAGTCCCGAAGGTTTTTCCTTTGCCTCAAAAATATCAACTTCATATCCGTACATCCGCAGTTCACATGCACAGGAAATTCCCGAAGGACCGGCGCCGATAATTGCAACTTTTTTTCCGTTGGGCTTTCCTGTTATAAAAAGCTTCTTGTTTTCCTTAATAACTTTTGACGTTGCAAAGCTCTGAAGTCTTCCGATCTCAATGGGTTTTACATCCTGTAAATTATAAACACATGCGCCTTCACATAAAACTTCTGTCGGACACACCTTGCCGCAGGCATAACCCAGATAATTTGAATCATAAATTGTTTTAGCCGAACCGTTTATATTACCCGAATTTATCTGACGGATAAAAAGCGGAATGTCGATTCGCGTCGGACATGCATTCACACATGGCGCATCGTAACAGAACAGGCATCTTGAACTCTCATAATATGCCTGAGTACTGTTCATCAGCGGTTTTATCTGTTCAAAATTCTTTTCGAATTCAGCTTCGGTAATTGGTTTCTTAAATTCCGGCATTTTGAAGTATGATTGTTATTGAAAATATTTGCGAAGATTAAAATAATTGAAGTAATAATGTTAATCAAGATTAGTTTTTGAGCAGTTAAAATTAATTCGGGTTTTTAGAAAACTATAATTATGTCTGACTGTCCCTCTGGTGTCATTCCTCTTATTAGAGATTAAGTTTTGAATAACATTTTGGCGGAAGACTCAATGGAATAAACAATCACATTTCAAGACCTCGCAAAATCTTCCGCTTAAAATTTATTGTCTCAACAGAAGAATTTGTTTTTTCTGATGATGAATTGTGATAATTTGTAATACAGTTTCTCAGAGCATCAATATCAGCACTTTTCTTACCGTATGCATCAGATCTTTGAAATCAATTGTAAATTCTATGAAATTTATTGTAATTTCTATAAAGCCAATTGTAAGTTCTATGAAGCCAATTGTAAGTACTATGAAGCCAATTGTAACTACTGTGAAGCCAATTGTAACTACTGTGAAGCCAATTGTAATTTCTAAAAAGCCAATTGTTAGTTCTATAAAGTCAATTGTAACTACTGTGAAGTCAATTGTAAGTTCTATGAAGTCAATTGTAAGTTCTATGAAGTCAATTGTAAGTTCTATGAATTGCATTTACATATTTAGAATCATAATTGTCAGTTTCCCAAAGGTCATTGTAACTCCCGCAAATCGCATTGTAAGTGTAATTAACTTCATTGTAAGTCCGTCAAAACGTATTGTAAGTGTGATAAAGCGTATTGTAAGTCTGACAAACTGCATTGTAAGTATATTCAATTTTTATTGTAATTGTATTTCGGGCATTGTAAGTGTAACAAAATGCTTTGTAAGTAGGATTTTTTGCTTCTTTTGCCGGAGTTTTTTGCGTCCCACGGTAGAGTCTCTCCGTGTTCTTCGGGACTCTGCCGTATATGTGATAATTTGATGTTCCGTCGGAGTCCCGGAGAGCTCGGAGACTCCGACGGGGATTCAAATTGGAATGTTTCCTATCCTTCCTACCGTCGGTGTGAATGTGAAATTCTGAATATAATAAGAATTCATAAACTGTCTTCCATATCTTCCAATCCTTGCGTCCACACCAAAGAGTAGTGTCGCAAAACTATAAAAACATAATTTTTGAAGCCGATGTTGGTTTTTAGCGAGTTCTTGCTATTCAGAATGTGCGTCCACGCCAAAGGCGGGCAAGCACTAACAGCTAAAAATAATCTAAACATAGCTGTGAAAAATTGAATATAATTTCTATTGATTTCATTATGAATTTAAAGGATAAGTTTTCTTTTACTAGTTGTAGGTGATGTTCGTTTGCCATGATTGATTTAGTAATTTCTATCATTTTATATTTCTACAAACGAAATAAACACCAACTGCGGCATCAAAAAATATTATTGATTATTTGTTTGGAAGTTTGATATTAAATTATGTATATTTTGCTCAAGCATTAGTTCAAATGAAATATTTTTTTTGCACATTGCGATAATTAAGGAGGATAAAATTTTTTTAGGAAATCAATTCAGATTTGGAAAGTAGAAAAATTATTTATATTTATCCAAAATTAACCTAATTCTTTAACTAAAAAAAATATTATGAAAAAACTATTCGCTTTGTTATTTCTTTTATCTTTTTCTATTCCTGTCGGCTTTGCTCAACAAAGCAATGTTGATTTAGACAATAGTATAAAAGACAATACAAATACATCAAATGTATTTGATGTAAACACGGGTATAACTCAATCTAAAAATATTTTCCCGCAATTGGATCAGTCAAGTATTGAAGTTTTACCAGCTGATGATGGTAATTCACAAAACGGACGAGCTCCCATGGGTGGTAGACGATACATCAGAACAGTATATCTGATAAAGCCATCTGAAATGGTATCTTCAGGTTTTGGTGCAGACTTAGTTACTTCAATTGGCTGGACTTATCTGACACTCAATGTACAGAATCCTCAAAATATTGCAACAAGATGTGATAATCTTACAGTATATTTAATGAGTACAACGGATATTACAAATACAAGAGGACCATTAGGTTGGACATCTGCAATTTCAGGTATGACTAAAGTATACAGTGGGCAGTGTGCTCTTCCGTCCGGTTTAGGTCCGCATTTTGTAGATATAAATATGGGTGGTCCGGGTACTCTGCCATTTTCCACAATTGCCGGTCAGGGAGTTTATGTTGCTTTTGAATATACAAATTCCATACAGCCTATTGCACTTAGTCAGGCTTCACCAAATATTACTTGCAATCGTCTGGGTTTGGCATTAGGTGCATATACAGGACAATCACAAACCGGTCATGTAAATGCTTTAACCGGTTCCGCTTTCAGAGCAGCAACCAGATTTGGCGGAAGCTCTAAGCCTGTGTATGTAGATGTTGGATCAGTTTCTACTCTAACATCTACAGGGCAAGCCGCATTATGCGTGTGTCCAAATACAAACACCATTACTTATTCTGTTGATCATCTGAGAACTCAGGCGGATGTTTTAGTGGTAAGAGTAAGAGTAATAGACATTATGGGAGGAACTATTGAGCATGAATGGATAGATAATGTTTTTACGAATTTGATTGAAACAACTCAAATTATTCATGTATACGGGAAAAGCGGAGATACAAAAAATAACGATTCGATAACCGTAGAAATATTTCCTGTTGCAGGAGAAAATGTTTTGTATAATAACAGGACAAATGAAAGAAATGCTTATGTCAAGAGATCTACGCTTAACAGCTGGAATTATACTGTTCCTACTGATACTATAGATGGAGGATTTGGTCTAACCGGAGCTGCACCTGCAAGAACAGCCGCTATTTTCAATTCTCAATGTAATCGTGAATTATGCGCGGTGGATCTGATATTCAACAGATTAGATCTTTTAAATAATAAACCTTACCATATTGAAATTTATGATGACGCGGGTGGATCGCCCGGGGTTTTAATGTATAACTCGGGTCCATTAAGAGTTCCCATAACAAATCTTGGGAGAATACACGTTAGCCACATAATTCAACCGAGTCTCAATGTAATATTTGGTAAATACTATGTCGCAGTAGTTCAGGATTCCCTTGTTAATTTAGGTTTGGGATTCCAATGGGAAGCTCCAATGAGAACAGAAACATTTTACTATAAGAATACAACAGATCCTGCTTGGACTGATGCGGGTTCTATCGCCGCCGGTGGTACATTTATATTCAGACCTAGTATCGGAGTAAGAACAACGCTGAATCTTAAACTCGCTGCTTGGTTAGAAGGAAATTATTCGAATGGAACCGGTAATCAATATGGAGATACAATCACAGTCATAGCAAGAAATCAGAATTCCCCTTACCTAGCTCTAGATACTGTAAAAGCAAACCTTGCCGATAATGGCACAATAGATCTTACTTTTTGCGGATTGTATAATGACTCATGTTATATTTACCAAATAAATAACAGAAATCATATAGAAACCTGGACACATGATGTTTGTGAAAAAATTGATGAATGCGGTGAAGTTTTTAATTTGCGAAACGCTGCTTCTCAGGCTTTTGCCGGTAACATGGCTCCTGTCCTTGGATTATTCAGTGCCGGTGCAAGTCCTACCGAATATGCAATTTATACAGGAGATATAAACCAGGATGGTACTGTGGATGCATCCGATTTATCTCAAGTTGAAAATGCAGTGGGTATTTTTGATTATATACCGGAGGATGTTAATAATGATTTAATTGTTGATGCCTCAGATATTGCTTTGGTTGAAAACAATTCACTTCTAAGCATTTTCGCAGTTACTCCATTGACCAGTCCGTAGTTTCTCTGAACCGGATGAAATGTTTTAGTATTACATTAAAGCCACTATTGGTGTTTAGCGAGTTCTTGATATTCAGAACTCGCGTCCACGCCAAAGACAGCAAGCATTGACAGCTAAAAATAATTTCCAGTCCGAGTTAGTGTTCCAGAACAAATTAAAAGTCATCATCAGGAATACCAATCCAAATTAACACCTCTTTTCAAAATCTTTCTCTCAATAAAAATAAATTTCATTTTTTTATTGTAATCAAAAAAAATATCTAAATTTAAATTTATTCCGGACGGAAAAGGTAATTTTTGCGTCCCGCGGCAGAGTCTCCGTGTTCTTCGGGACTCTGCCGTATATGTGATAATTTGATGTTCTGTCGGAGTCCCGGAGAGCTCGGAGACTCCGACGGGGATTCAAGTTTATTAAAATATTAAATGGGAGAACATCCTTTTTTTTTGTTTGTCAGGTTTAAAAATGGAAATTTTTAAAAGTTCAGTTAAATGTGGTTTTTAAAAGAGTTACGAAATAAGTATTTTGAAAATTAACCATAACTGTATAATTTAATTGTAGATTTCAATTGAAAATCTTTTGATTGAAGAATATGTAAGAATTACAGATAGCTTAATTAAGATTTTCCATTTAAAAAAATAAATTATAATGAAAGAAGTTTATATAATAGATGCTGTCAGGACACCGATCGGCAAGTTCGGCGGCTCACTTAAAGATACAAGGCCGGACGATCTGGCTGCTCTGCTTATAAGTGAAATTGTAAAAAGGAATTTTGAAATAAATAATATTCCAAAAGAGGAAATTGAAGACGTAATTCTTGGTAATGCGAACGGTGCCGGTGAAGAGAACAGAAATGTTGCAAGAATGAGTGTTCTCCTTGGCGGATTACCGGTGACTGTCGGCGGTGTGACAGTGAACAGATTATGCGGATCAGGAATGCAGGCATTCATAGACGGTGTAAGAGGAATCAGAAACGGCGAAGGTGAATGTTTTTTGACAGGCGGTGTTGAATCCATGACCAGAGCTCCTTTTGTATTGGCAAAAAACAGTGAGCCATTCGGCAGAAAAGTTGAAATGTTTGATACTACGATCGGCTGGAGATTCATTAATTCTAAACTTTCAAAACTGTATCATCCATATTCAATGGGTGAAACTGCTGAAAATGTTGCAGAGAAATATAAAATATCACGGGAAAGTCAGGATGAATTTGCATTTAATTCACAAATGAAAACTAAAGCCGCAATAGAGTCAGGAAAATTCAATAATGAAACAATACCTGTAGATATTAAATTAAAAAAAGAAACTGTTAAATTTGAGAAAGATGAATTTGCAAGGTTTGATACTACAATGGAATCACTGTCTAAATTAAAACCTGCTTTCAGAGAAGGCGGAACAGTCACTGCCGGAAACTCCAGCGGGATAAATGACGGTGCCAGTTTATTAATGATCGCTTCCGAAGATTTTGTAAAGAAGCATAATTTAAAGCCAAGAGCAAGATTTATTTCTTCGGCAATTGCAGGAGTTGATCCTTCATGCATGGGAATAGGTCCGGTACCTGCCACAAAAAAAGCATTGGAAAGAGCGGGTTTGAAATTAAATGATATTGACTTGATCGAACTTAATG
>DAIPYE010000130.1:0-9514 GCA_036782915.1 Bacteroidota bacterium
GAAACTGATTTTATTCCTGATTAAAAATCTATCCCGACTCTTATCGGAATACCTTTGTCAAAGTAATGTTTGACCTTTCTCATCTCAGTTACCAGATCAGCTTTCTCTTCAAGACCATCCCATAGTTTATGCCCGGTCATTACAAATTCAAATCTCTTATTTTTATTCCATAATTCTATCAGCTCTTCAATGTCCTCTTTCTTAAGCAAATGATAAACAACTGCCGCTATTCCCTCATCCAGAATTAACAGATCCTGATCGCCGTTTATTATCAGATCTTTTGAAATTTCAAGCGCTCTTTTAGCTTCTTTGAAATCATCTTCCGAATTTTTAAATCTGAATGTTCCGTCCTCATTCATCCTTTCACAGCCTGTGGAATAAAATTCCACATCATAGCCGACCTCTTTTAATTTCCTCAGAGTGTTCAGCTCGGCATAGTGTTCATTCTTTCCTTCATATCCTTTATCGAACTGCACCAGTCTGACTTTCAGCCCGGCTCCAAGTGCTCTTATAATCAGACCCATAACACAGGTTGTTTTTCCTTTCCCGTATCCGTAATAAATATGAAAACAGTGTTTTTCTTCTTCAGTTAAGTTCTTATATCCTTCAATTGTTTTCTTTATTTTCTCTTTGTATTTCTTACCGCCTGCTTTTTTTGCTTCTTCTGTTTTTAACATATTATGTGAAATTTAATACCCATTTTAATTTTAATTTGATACTGCCAGTTATTTTTTAATATTCAAGGCTGAGATTTACTTTGAAATTTCTCAATGCCATGGGATATCCTGAAATGATCTGATAATTTTCATTCATCAGATTATTTACTTCGAATTTAATCTGCGCTGAAACTGAACTGATCTTAAAATTCTGATAAATATTCCCCTCAAGTAAATTTACTCCTTTCAGAGATCCAATATTCTCTGCATCAGTATATCTTTTTCCGGTGAAACTGTAAAATATATTTATCCCTGTGTTAAAATAGCTGAGGTTGAAATTGCATTTCAGTAAATTGTTTGGTGTGTAAAATATTTGTTTATTGTATGTCGGATCTTCTGCATAGTCTGAGCTTTTTTTAACTGAACTTGTGTAAGAGTAATTCAGACTTAATTCAGTATTGATATTTTCAGTCACTGATTTTTCAATATTCAGATCAGCGGAAAAAACTTCCGAAACTGATTTGCCGATATTGCCCGGTTTCCAAAGTCCCGCAGAGTTCGGAGACCATACAATTTTGTCATTTGCATTTATAAATGTATATGTAAACTCAATTGAATTATGAGAATACAAATCAAAACCGAATATCACACCTGCGTCCAAATTAAAAGAAGACTCCGGTTTTAAATTTAAATTGCCCAGATCTTTCCAGTATAGTTCGTTGAATGTAGGGGAGGCGAAGTTATTTCCGGCGCTTGTTTTAACATTAAAATTTTGATTCTCAAACGGCTTAATATTCAATCCAAGTTTACCTGTTATAACTGTTTTATTTATGTCTGAAATATTATCAGCCCTGATTGATGGAAAAATTCTGAATTGATTGTTCAGATCTATTTCGGAAATTGCAAAGATACTTGACTGAATTCTTTTTATATCTGCAACTGTTTCATTACTGTTAAGACTTGCGAAGCTTATCTCATATCCTGTTATTCCAAGGAAATTTTCGTTTGAATAATTTATCTGAGATGTATTTGACAGATTAATATTTTTATAATAACTGTTTGTTAATATGTGATTATTGTAATTCTGTAAATTGTTTTGAAAATTTATCTGCGTTTTAAAAAATACATTTTCATTTAACAAGCTTTCGTATGCCGCGATATTGTTCCAGTTTTTGTCAGTCTGATTTGTTAATGAAGCTTCCGAACCGGTCTCAATACCGGGAATGTCCCTGCTGATATTTGAAAGTTCGGAATAAAAGTTAATTTTTGACAAACTGCTTATTGCATAATTTAAACCTGCAGTATAATTATTAATATCATACCTTGAGTTAACTCTTTCTTTTAGTTCATACTGAACACCATTATTAAAATAGTATTCATAATTATTCTGTGATGTTTCTTTTGAAAAATTAAGATCGAAATTCAGTTTTTTAAATGATTTTAGAACACGAGTCTGAAATTTTTTCTGATCATAAGAACCGAACTGACCATTTATAAATATACCAATTTCTTTTGTCACATCTGATCTTGTTACAATATTAACAACTCCTCCGATCGCCTCTGATCCGTATAATGAACTCGATCCGTTATTCATCACTTCGATTCTTTCGATATTGTCTTTTGAAATTGTACTGAGATCCACCTGAGCATTTTGAGATGAATTAAGTTTAAATCCATTCATTAAGATAAGTGTATGTTCAGATCCAAGACCGTTCCCGGATAAAGTGGTAAGAGATGCATTCCCGCCGTACGATTTTATAAACACACCGCCTGCAAGCTGTAACACAGCAGCCAGACTTTCTCCGTTCTTATTTTCAATTTCTTCTCTGTTTATGATCTGTACTTTTATCGGCGAATAGAATTTATCCGTTATGATCCTGTTTCCTCTGACATTAATTTCTCCTGTATAAAATTTTACAGAATCGTATAGCTGAGCTGATGCAATTCTGCTCAAAAATATTAAAGTGCAAATAAGCGATATTTTAAAAACTTTACTCAATTATCAGACATATTGAAATTAAAAATGAACATAAAAAAAACTCCTGACTTCTTTTGATCATTGTATAAAAAAATTGATGAGATCAAAAAGAAAACAGGAGTTTCTTATGAATTGTCCATCAATCTTTTCCCACGAAGATTTTTGAAACAATATTCAGGCAGGTCTCCTGACTCTAAAGCAATTTCCAGATCGCCTTCCCGTTTCAATAGAATGAAACAGTGGACAAATTCACCTGGTCTTCTTTATTACAGTTGCGGGGACAGTCCCGGAATTAAACCGGATTCCCTTTTAATACCAATATAACTTGGCAACCAAAATATTTTTGAAATAAAAGAACTGTACAAAATTAAGGATATATTACATTAATTGCAAACTGACTGATTTTACAAATTGAAAAAACACAAAATATTTATTCAAAAAATCAGAATTAATTATTTAACAAACTGCTTCTGAGCACTGGTGGGAATTTCCGTCTTCTCAAAAATAAAATCACCTGTTTCAGGATTATAAAGTTTCTGGATCATAAAATTTCTTGAAGTTCCATTGTCATCAAAACCAAGTAAATAGATTGAAGATGATATTCTGTCAAGCGTTACTTTTTTAGATTTTGAAACAACAGGAAAAATTTCTTCTTCAAGATATATCTGCAGATTCACATCTTCTTCTCCAAGTATATCCTGAACCAGTGAACTGCTGAACTCTTCCTCATCAGTCATTACAGAATCTGTTTCATTTTCATTTCCGGATTCTTCCTGTGCATTGTTTTGATTCTGTGCGTTCTGCTTATTTTCTGTATTTTTATTACAGGAAATTAAGAGAATTGAAAAAATAAATATTAAAATAAATTTGTGCATTTGAATAATTCTTTCTGCAGAATTGTTGATTTAGTATAATATAAAGAAATTTAAGCTCTTCTTTAATTCAATTTCATATCTAAGCAAAATGATTATGTTTTAACTTATATCATACATTGCCTTGATTTCAGAAATGTTTACATTGAAAATCTAATTATATTTCTGCAATTTTGCATGACCCAAAAAATTCACCCACATATAAATGCTCACATAAATTCTTATTTATTTATTAAGTAAGAGCTCTTTTAATTTATTTAAATTAAACCTTTAGAAATTTTAATACTTTAAATCCGTTAATTAAATCACTGTTCTCCTTTTCTATAAAAAAATCTAAAAAATTGAACTACAAAAACTATTTATTAAATCTTAAAAAAAAATTATGAAAACGAAATTTACATTTTTATTTATGATATTCCTGTTAGTTGCAGGGATTTCATATTCGCAGGACAAACAGGATTGGAAATACATGCATCCGACTCCTCAAAGTAACTTGTTAAGAAAAGCAAAAATGATAAGCGAAGATAACTGGGTAGCAAACGGGGCTAACGGAACTTTCATGCATACAGGAAATGCAGGTGTCAATTGGTATTTCCAGAATTTTGTAGGAAAAGTAAATTCAGCAACACTTGCTACTGATCAGACCTATGATAACTGGTTTTTTAATTCAAATACCGGTATCGTTGTAGGTAATGCAGGCTATATTGGCAGAACAATAAACGGCGGAATTACTTTTGATACTGCATATTCATATCTTGTGCCTTCAAACTCAAGATGCTGGTCAATTTGGTTTGCTGATGCGAATACCGGATACATTGGAGCGGGAAGTCAGAATGCCTTTACAAGTCATATATTGAAAACTACTAATCAGGGATTAAACTGGTCAGTTGTATATAGTGACATTTCTGGAAGTACCAGCTATATAACTTCTCTTGGCGGTGCAAATGCAAATACAATTTGCGCAACTTGGCAAAATGGAACATGTGTAAGATCTTCTGACGGTGGAAGCACATGGTCGCTGATTCCATCACAATTTCCGACAATAATGAACAGTGTTAGTTTCTTAAATTCTACTACCGGCTTTTCCGCAGGTAGCAGTGGCGCATTTTCACGAACTGTTGACGGAGGTCTGACCTGGTCAACTTTATCTACACCTCAGATTGACTGGAGTTATTTTCAGGTTAAAGTAGTATCTGCTACTGAAATTTATGTAGTAGGTGATCCGGGAGCTTTGTATAAATCAACTGACTTAGGAACATCATGGAGCGCTTTGCCGATCTCTGTCGGCGGTGTGACTGTTTCGTTTATCTGGTATTCACTGGATAAATTCGGTTCAACTTACATAATGTCCGGTGATTACGGGCAGGTTGCAAAATCCACTGATGCCGGTGTAACCTGGTTTGTTCCGGGATACTTCCAGCTTTCAAATGCAGTGATGTTTGACATTACAACAGTTCCCGGAACCAGCAAATACTGGACAGTTGGAAGACCTTTCGGAGGCGCAGGTCAAAGAAATATACTTTATTCTTCAAACAGCGGAGCGAACTGGACTCCATATAATCTGAACGTATCAGGAGATTTCTTTTCCATTTCAATGATCAATGAAAATACAGGATATGTCAGCGGTCAGAATAACCAGGTTTTGAAAACTACTACTGGCGGAGTTTCATGGTTTGCAAAAACCGGTCCTTCACCTGTGGCAACTTCCCAGCTCTACACATGTAAATTCATTGATGAAAATACGGGATGGGTTTTTGTAAATTTCAGCACAGTTCCGGGAGGAAATGTATTTAAAACAACAAACGGCGGAGATAACTGGACACAATATACAACCGGCGCAACAAGTGAAAATATTTATTCAGCCGATATGGTTGATGCAAACACAGGTTTTGCAGTTATGAATCAATCAGGAAGACCAATATACAGAACTACAAACGGTGGAGTTAACTGGACCGGAGCTACAATTACGGGATTTACCGGAAGCATTAACGGTATTTCATCACCTGACGGAATTACAGTGTACGCTTGTCAGACAGCCGGTACATCAAGAGTAGCAAAATCTGTTAACGGCGGAGTTAACTGGACATTAATAACTCTTCCTGCAGCGGCAGATTACAAATATATAGATTTTAAAGACGCAAATACAGGTTATGTTTCAGGAAACAATACAACTGTAATTTGCAGAACTACTGACGGTGGATCTTCATGGACTTTCCAGAATACACACGCTATTACAAGCGGCAAATTGTTTGTCTCTCAAGGTGACACAGCCTGGAGTCTCGGAGGAAATACAAATATACTCAGATATATAGGAGGATCTCCTCAAATCAGATTAAATGTAAGGGCAGCACTTCAGGCAATGTTAGATCCGAATTCTAAACAATTGGTAAGAGATGAACCTGTTAAAATTTACCTTAGAAGTACTGTTTCACCATATAACAAGATAGATTCTGCCACAGGTGATTTAGATGACTTTTCTTATTCCGGATTATTCACATTTCCAAATGCTCCGACTGGAACATATTTTATTGAAGTATCAACTGTGAATTGTCTTGAAACATGGAGTGCAAACGGTGTTTCTATGACAGCAAATAGTTCAATTACTAATTATGACTTTACAACCGCAAATACGCAGGCTTTTGGAAGCAATATGGCATTAGTTGCTAACAAGTGGTGTCTCATAAGCGGTGATGTAAATCAGGACGATATAGTTGATGGTGGAGATCTATCTATTGTTGAAAATGAACAGGGTCTTGGTGGTGACATATCAACTCCAATTTATGCTTCTGATGTTAACGGTGATGGTTACGTGGATGCATCGGATATTGCATGGATTGAAAATAATCTTGGAATACTTTCGATAGTTCCGTAAGCAATACGTTCTTATTTAGTAAAATACATTTTTATATAAAGCCGTGAGAAGAAATTCTTACGGCTTTTTTGTTGTCTCAAATGCATGTTCAAATTAATAATATCTGCGCAATCATGTTGATCATATAAAACAGTGGTTCCGACATAATATTTCATTGAATAAAATATCAGCAATAAGTAAGTTATTTCAAAAGAAATTAATTGTCCTTTCAAATTTTAAAGGTAGAATAACCCAGAAATCAAATTCTCATGCTAAACTCACACTTCATTCCGGAAATCTTTTTTAATACAAAATGATGAAAAAAACTTATAAACTTCTTTTTACAGTTCTGTTTATTTCTATAAATTTAAATCCTATACAAGCTCAGCTAACAAACCTTACCTACACTGTCAGAGCCACAAATTTCGCATTATATGATTCCATTACCTTCACTGATCCTTCTGTGAGTGGTTTAATAAATATAATGGAGTACGATCTATATATTCAGCAAACAAACGTGCCTGCAACTAATGAAGAAATAATGAGATTCGCATTAGGAACGTACTATATCAATCTAAACTGGGGATATAATGTAGCAACGCCTACGATAGCAGATACAGCAGGATTTGCTAAATTCAGTTACATTGTAGGATCGACGGATTTTACTAATTTAACTGCATTGCCAACAACCCCCCACGTAAAACCGGTTTCAACGGTTACAGACGGTGGTTCTTACTGGCCGCCAAATGATATAACCAACGGAATAAGAGGCGGATATCTTAATCTTAATTCCAATTTTGCTTTAGGAAACACCAGTGACGTTCAAATTTCGCAGGTTTACCCCGGTACAAGGGTTGGGAGATTTCGTTTGAAAAAGAATGTAACAGCTTCATGGCCAAGCCCTTACTTTGAATTTGAACATTTTCACTTAAGATGGAGACTCGCTCCGGCAATTAATCCTAACAATCCAAATCCTGTATCAAAAGTATACTGTTATGACGGTTTAGGTGGTGTAAATACAGAAGTTACAAATAAAGGAACATGGGTTATGGATACAACTAATATAATATTTCCCATTTCGAAAACTGCGAATTTGAGTTTAAAAGTATTAATGGAAGGGATTTATTATCCAATATTCAATCAAATGGCGCGAAAAGATTTCGTCACAGTTTTTCTGAGAAACGCTGAATTCCCTTATACAATAGTTGACTCTGCAAAAAGTCTTATTGATTCAATTAGTTTTACAGGGATCTATCATTTTGTCAATATACCGTTAGATACATATTATATTGTAGTAAAACATTTCAATAGTTTAGAAGTTTGGAGTAAAGCGGGAGGAGAGATTTTTGGAAACGGTGGCGTATATAATTATGATCTTACGACCTCTGCTTCACAGGCATTCGGGAATAATCTGAAGCATAAAGGGATGAAGTATTGTCTTTATAGCGGAGATGTGAATCAGGATGCGATCATAGATGCGTCTGATGTAAGCGAAGTTGAAAATTCAGTAAGGGCGGGAGCATCAGGATATATAAGTACAGATCTGAATGGAGATAATATTGTTGATGCTACGGATCTGTCGATCGTTGATAACAATAAAGATCTTGGAATCATTGTGATTACACCATAGAGAATGTAAATAGTGATTGGTGAATAATTAAAATTTGGATTTTTAAAAAAAGTTCAGACCATTTTGAAAGTCTGAACTTTTTATTTTTAAGTAAAAATTAATTTAGAAAAATTTTATGGCGAAATAACTATAATTGATGCTGCTGCATTATTCTCAACCAATGAAATTTCATAAGCATCTACTATCCCGTCTGCATTCAGATCATCCAAAAGTCTGTAACCTTCAGTCCCGACATTGTTTTCTACTGAGCTGAGATCACCCGCATCGATAATTCCGTTCTGATCAACATCTCCGCTGTAAGTGCAGTATTTCGCGCCTTTTAGCTGCATGTTATTTCCGAATGCCTGCGAAGCTGAAGCGGTCATGTCGTAATTTGCAGTTAAAGCCGAATTTGAAGTTAAATTTTCACCTCCGGTTTTGCTCCATGTTTCAAGTGAATTAAAATGTTTTACCACTAAATAGTATTGTCCTGTAGGCGCATTTGTAAAGCTGAAATTTCCTGTAAAACTTAAAGTATCAATCCCGGCTTTCGCAGAATCCCGAACTGTATAAGGATTAACAGCGTCATGCAAATATACAGTCGCAGTATCTTTTCTTGCCAGGATGTTATTGCCCGCATCATACATTGCTTCATTCAGAACTGTTAAATTTAAATTTATGCTTCTCAAAGGTAGAAAATCCACATGACCTAAAACAGTACTGTCATTTTTATGGAAAATATGTGATTCTACTGTATCTGCATTCCCGCTTCCCCAGAAATTATTTTCAGCTTTTATGGAATCAGGAGTATTGTTAAAAAGATCAAAGATCTTATTGCTGTTACCGTTATTATATATCTGATTCAATCCTATGTCGGTAGTATCTGAATTGTTCAAATTTCCCATATTCGGTTTTGCGGTTCCCTGAATTGTAATACCCCAGAGATTTCCTCTTATAATATTTCTTGTGACAACTGATACCTGAGTTGCAGAACCGTTGAAATTTATTCCGCTTCCGCCAAGATTCGGTGAACCCTGAATATTATTGCTGTCAATTACATTATTGTTTATATAGTAATTGCCATTACCGCCGGCAATGGCAATTCCGTATCTGTTTTTCTTAATGATATTGTTTTCTATGATAACATTCGGAGCTGACCCGACAGGAAGGAAAGAAATCCCACCGCTCATTATGAACATTCCCGTAATAGTATTTCCTCTGATTATCATTGGAGCTGATCCCGTCGCACCGAAATTGATCTGAGGTACATTTGCATTGTCAGTATCATTTTCAAATATCAGATTATTTTCAATTGTCGGTGAAGAGGCAATGTTAGCGCCGGAGACAATTGCTGCTCTGCGGTTTCTGTATATTTTACAATTCTTTATGATGGAATTTGATCTGAAGCAGGAAATTGCTCCGCTTGCAGCAGAGTTGTTAAGATTATTATACCTGATGGTACAGCCGTCTATCAGAATATTACAGTCCAGCATTCTTATGGAATTACCGTATTCAAATATCAGATTTTACAGAACCGATCCGTCACTC
>DAIPYE010000131.1:0-9427 GCA_036782915.1 Bacteroidota bacterium
GCTGCGGATAATAAAAGCTCCATATTATATTCACTGCTAAAATAAATGCGATCAGTATCACAGATATTATTTTCCGGAATTCAAATATTTGCGCAACTCCAAATGGAATAAAAAGCATAGCATTAATTACGATATATCTTGAGATCATATTTGTTCCGCCGGTTCCAAGAATTGCCTGAATAGTGAGAAGTGAAAGCTCTAATATATTAAAAAGTAAAAAGATCTTTTTCTTTGAAATACCCGGATCATTTAGTGTTTCAAAGATTACTTTTACTGAAAAAAATGTTGTTACCGGAGCAATGAAAAAGATGAAAGTCGGATACTGTACAAGACGCTGCAAAAAACCTGCAGAGTTAAATTCCTTGAATATTTTTGTTGTCTCTTCTGCAAAGAAAAACATATTGTGGTGATCGACATAGTTCTGAATGAGCCACCATAAAATGGTTGTAAATGAGATCAGTGAAATTAAAAAATTCACGAGGATCCTTTTTGTCAGTTTCCTCTCATTCAGCAGATCAATTAAAACTAACAGAACCAATACTCCGCTGAACAGCCAGCCTTCATATCTGAACCCGTTTGACAATGCGAATGAAAGAGC
This sequence comes from Bacteroidota bacterium, assembly GCA_036782915.1. Classification (GTDB taxonomy): domain Bacteria; phylum Bacteroidota; class Ignavibacteria; order Tepidaquicellales; family Tepidaquicellaceae; genus JAEUSI01. The sequence continues at coordinate 599 of DAIPYE010000131.1, forward strand.
GCTCAGTATCAGATATATTTTCCTTTCGCCATAAAATCTCCATCGTATAAAATAATAGATCCCGGCAATTATAAAAAAGAAGAATACTGATTCAGGCAAGCCGGAAATGCTCAGCCATACCTGAAATGGAAAGAAACAAAATATTAATGCAGAGTAAAATGCTGTTTTCAGATCAAACACCATCCGGGTCAGACTGTAAAAATAAATAAGTGTTAATCCTGAAAAAACAATATTAACAATTGTAGCCGCCGTAAATAAATCTTTTACAAACAGCATTGCAAATCCGTTTACCCAGAAATGCGGGGTCAGCCATACACCGGAATCAATAACAGGTTTTTGCAACCATTCAAAAGATTTTACAGTCCTGCAATAATCATCTGCAGAAAGCCATCTGTATCCTGAATTTAAAATTACAAACTGAAACAATAATTTTACAAAAAGTAAAAAACTAATCTGAAATAGAAAACTTGAAAAGAATTTTATTTCATATTCTTTCAGCTTTCTAATGAATTTCTGAGCGTTAAAATTTTTAATATGTTCCAAAAAACAGATCTGAAAAGTTTTTTAATGAGCTTGACTCTTGCTGAGTTTTATTCTGAATATTGTGCCTTTACCTGAACTGGATTCCAACAGCATTAACTTACCTTTGTGATAGTCTTCAATAATTCTTTTTGAAAGACTCAGTCCCAGACCCCATCCTCTTGTTTTTGTGGAATATCCCGGTCTGAAAACATCCTTTTTAAATTTTGTATCAATTCCTTTTCCGTTATCGGATACATCAATGATCAATTCTTCATTTTTATCCGACAAATTGAAAACAATCTTTCCTTTTGGTTTGACCATTGCGTCAATAGCATTTTTTATCAGATTTTCTATGACCCATTCGAACAGATCAATGTTAATATCGGCTCTATAATCTCTTTTACTTTTAATATCGATCTGAACTTTTTTAGTTGCTATCCCGTCAGCGGAAACAAGCGTCGGAATTCTTTTTTCGAAATAGTCAGATACCTTTGTAATTACATTATTAATATTTTCATTTTCCAGTTTGGGCTTTGACCCGATCTTTGAAAATCTCCCGGCTATCTTTTTAAGTTTTTCCAGATCTTTACTGATCTCCCCGGTAATTTCTTTGAGATCTTCTGTTTGCGGCTCAATGTTTTTCAGCATTTCTGCCCAGCCCATAAGTGATGTAAGTGGTGTTCCGAGCTGATGAGCCGTTTCTCTTGTCAAACCTACCCAGATATTGCTTTGCTCATTTTTCTTTATATTTGAAAATCCCACATAACCTAAAATTATAAAAACTCCTGCCGCAATTAACTCATACAAAGGAAGTAATTTTAATTGTGTAACAACGCTGGACTGACCGTAATGTATATAGTTAAGAATTACTGAATCTTTATATGATACAACTATCGGCGGATTGATCTCGTCCATCTCCCTTGCAATCTGAAATAATTTTTCATTTTTTTTAGCAGGAGAAAGAGTAGTGTCATATTCCACATTCTGAGTTAATGTGATTTCCTTTTTATCCTTGTCAGTTGCAATAATCGGAAAATCTATCTGAGGAATTATCTGATCAAAAATGAATCCGTATTCTCCGGCAGAGTTATCATCATTTGCCAGATATTCCATAGATTTTGCGTAAAGCTGGGCTATGTCTTTTTCCCGTTTCTGAATTTTCTGCGCAAGGGTCTGTGTATAATATAATACAACAAAAGCAATCAGTACTCCCGCTATTATAAACGCTATTTTTATGTTTAGTGAGCCAAATTTATTCATTATGCTATCAGTTTCGTTTTAATATATTGTATATAAATACTTATTAAAATTAATAAATTATTGTCTAAAAAGGTTTTTATATTAACCGGTCTATTCGTAATTCTGATCATTTGCTTTGTAATATCTTTATCTCTCGGCAGTGTTTCTATACCATTCAGTGAAATTATTAACATTTTCTTTTCAGGAAACGAGATCAACAGCAAGGTAATTTTTGATATAAGATTACCCAGGGTATTGAATTCTATGCTTGTGGGAGCATCACTTTCCTGCTCGGGTGTCATACTTCAGTCAATGTTAAGAAATAATTTAGCTGAGCCGGGTTTGCTGGGAATTTCAGCCGGCGCAGGATTAGGAGCAATTCTTGTTTTTATATTTCCTGTGTCACTTCCATTCATTTTTATTACACCTGTGTCATTTATATTTGCAGTTGCAACTACATTTACAATTTTTTACATAGCAAAGGGACTTGGAGAAAAATATACAAATTTTATATCCACCAACAAAATTATTCTGACTGGAATTGCAATCAGCGCGTTAATTTCTTCAGTAAATGGTATTCTGCTTTTGGTTTCAGGCAGCAGCATCACGCAGATTATTTACTGGCTAAACGGAGGTTTGTCAGGAAGAGGATGGAATGAATTTAACATGAGCGTAATATTTGTTTTTGCCGGATTGATCAGTTCTGTATTAATTTCAAAGGATCTGAATATTATGAATCTTGGCGAAGAGCTTTCTGTCTCTCTTGGTCTTAATTTAAAAAGAATGCAGAAAATTTCAATTATAACTGCATCATTGCTTGCAGCAAGCGCAGTTTCAGTGGCAGGAATTATCAGTTTTGTCGGACTGGTAATACCGAATTTATCTCGACTTCTTATCGGAAATGATCAGAGATATAATGTAATTTGTTCTATTCTTTTAGGAGCAATATTCCTATTGATATCGGATTCTGTGGCCAGACTGGTTCTAGCTCCTGCAGAGATCCCGGTTGGTATTGTAACTTCTTTGATCGGCGCGCCGGTTTTTATATGGCTTATACTTAAGAAAAAAAGTTGAGTTGGTTGAGTTAGTTGAATTAGGAGTTAGTTGAGTAAGTTGAGTTAGTTGAGTTAGTTGAGTTAGTTGAGTAAGTTAAGTAAGTTGAGTTAGATGATTTAGATGAGTTAGATGAGTAAAATATATAATTAAAAATTTAATTTATAAAGTATGGATTACAGTATAACGAAATCTACTTTTGAAGATCTGGAAGTCTGGAAGAAAGGGAGAGAGTTGAGACTTAGATTGGTTCAAATGGTAAAAACTTTTCCAAAGGATGAAAAATACAGATTAGGTGATCAAATAATAAGAGCAGCCAGATCAGTGACTAATAATATTGCGGAAGGTTACGGAAGATTTCATTATCAGGAAACTATTCAGTTTTGCAGACACTCAAGAGGTTCACTTTATGAACTGATAGATCATTTGATAATCTGTTTAGATGAAAATTATATTGATGAAGGTAAGTTTATTGATTTTAAGTCCCAAACATTTACTGTAATAAAAATCCTTAATGGTTATATCAGTTATCTTAAAAAACAAAAACAATTAACTTAACAAACTTAACAAACTTACATACTTAACATATTTAACATACTTAACCAAAGATGACAGACACCATAGCGGCAATTTCAACACCAATGGGAGAAGGAGGAATTTCTGTGATCAGAATATCCGGGGAAAATGTATTTAAAATTATTGAGAAAATATTTTCCAAAGACAGATCAGGGAAAAAAGAATTTAACATTTCAAATGAATCTTCTCATACAATACATTTCGGATATATTTTTGATGTTGATTATTTAATTGATGAAGGTCTAATATCAATATTCAAAAATCCTAATTCTTATACAGGTGAAGATGTAGTTGAAATTTCATCACACGGCGGGAGTTTTATTTCGCAAAAAATTTTGTCTGTAATTTTAAAAAATGGAGCAAGGCATGCAGAGCCGGGAGAATTTACGAAAAGAGCATTCTTAAACGGAAAGCTGGATCTGTCTCAGGCCGAAGCAGTTTCCGATCTGATAAATTCTAAAACAGAATCCGCGCATTCATCTTCTATAAAGCAACTTGAAGGTTCTTTATCTGAATTTGTAAAAAAAACACGTCAGGATATAATCAATATTGTTTCTCTAGTTGAACTCGAACTGGATTTTGCGGAAGAAGGATTGGAGTTCGTTAAGAAAGAAGAAATCAGATCAAAAATAACTGAACTAAATTTGAAATTAGAAAATATTATTTCAACTTATTTAACGGGAAAAGTGATCCGTGAAGGCATAAATCTCGTGATCGCCGGCAGACCAAACAGCGGTAAATCATCCCTGTTCAATTATCTTCTGAAAACTAACCGCGCAATTGTCAGCGATATTGCCGGAACAACAAGAGATTATATTGAAGAAAATATTATAATAAACGGATTGTTATTCAATCTGATCGATACTGCCGGTTTGAGATCATCTTCAGATCAGATAGAGCGTGAAGGTATAAACCGTAGCCATATAAAAATAAATGAAGCTGATATGATCTTATACCTGATCGATTCATCAGAAAATGACGTTAATAAGAAAAAAGATCTGGAGTATTTCCGGAATTCTTTTGATAAAAGAAAATCAATATTAGTTTATTCAAAGTGTGACATTGATAAAGGATTTACAGATGGGGATTATTTAAATGAAGGGTTGAATATTTCACTTTTAAAAGATGAAACTATCGAGGAATTAAAAAAAGAAATGGTAAACAGATCAGCATTCAGTGAAACTGCAGTTTCATCTTCTGAAATACTTTTGACAAATCTCCGTCATAAGATCTGTCTTGAGAATGTTGTAAGTTCACTTAAAGAAGCTGTCAATACAATTGATGCAAAAATGAGCGGCGAGTATATATCAGTTGATCTTAGAAATTCACTGAATTATCTGGGGGAAATAACAGGTGAAGTTACTAACGATATTATTTTAGAAAACATATTTAGAAATTTCTGTATCGGAAAGTGAAGAATTTTAAACCCCGACCATCCAGAATATTATCAGAGCCAGGCTTTCTTTGAGGCAAAAATTGAATGTGCTTTCAGCGGCGAGTGATTTATCTGAAGCAATACTTTCTGCATCGATATTATTAAATTCACAGATCTCTTTTGCACGCATCAGATGGAAATTATCGGAGACCAGTATTATTTTTTTCCAGTGGTTTGTTTTGTAAAGTTTGTTTTTTACGAATTGTATCTGCTCTATAGTTGAGTTTGATTCATCTTCTACGATCAGATTTCCCGGATCGACACCGTACTTCAGCAAAACATTCTTTGATACTTCACCTTCTGTTAGTTCATTTGGAGAACCGCCGCCTGTGATCACCAGTTTAGGAACAATTCCCTTAGTATAAATTTCATATCCTTTATTAATTCTCTCCTTCAAAACCGGTGAAGGACGGTTACCTCCCCAGACTGCTGCGCCTAAAATTACACCCGCATCAGCTCTGCGGTTTAAATTGCTGTAAAGATCGGAATTATCTTCAAAATTCAGTACCATTAAAAAAACTGTTGCAATTCCGGTACTTAAAATCAGCACCATTGCAAGTAAACTTTTCATGAAACTGTAATCCCCGGACTTTGAAAAAGCTGTAATCAGCAATGATGATGTCAGAAAAATACCTGTAATTACAAAAAATCCTGCAAGCGAAAGTTTTAAATCTTTCTGCTCAATAAAGAATGAGAAGATCAAAGCAGTTAATCCCGCAACTGAAACCAACAGCAGAAAAGTCATTGAGAATGTGCCTGATCTTCCATTTCTAAAAAAAATGATCAGAATAAATAATGATGTAAGTGTGAATAATATAACAGAAATAATATCTCCTGTCTTATACTCAAAGCCTGTTAACTGCTGATTCTGGTTTTTGTATCTGAAATAATACTGACATAAAAACGAAATTAGTGCAGATATGAAAATCAGAAATAATAAGAATCTTTTTTTGATAAAGCGGTAATTAGAGTTCCGGAAAATTTATATAAACTTAACTTAATTTAAGACTTCAAAAAAGTAAATTTAACGTCTAAGACAATTTTCTCTTTTAATTAAATTTATAAGCTTATACAGGTTCTCAGCCTGATATGTTTTAAATTACTTGAAACAATTGCTTAATTAAATTAACTTGAAGCCAATTAATCCGGAGTAAAGTAATGTCGAAATTATTAGAAGTAAAAAATCTGAAAACATATTTTTATACAGATGACGGTGTCGCAAAGGCAGTTGATGACGTAAGTTTTTCACTTGATAAGGGTGAAACGCTTGGACTTGTAGGTGAATCAGGATGCGGCAAAAGCGTTTCAGCTCTATCAATTATGAGACTTATTCCTGATCCGCCCGGGAAAATTGACGGCGGAGAAATATTTTTCAAAGGAAGGGACATTCTGAAACTTCAGGAAAAAGAGATGCAGAATATCAGGGGAAATGATATTGGCATGATATTTCAGGAGCCGATGACATCACTGAACCCGGTCTTTACCTGCGGCGATCAGATCGAGGAAGCTGTTATACTTCATCAGAAACTCTCAAAGACAGATGCAAAAGCAAAAGCGATAGAAATGCTGAATCTTGTCGGAATTCCGGCACCCGAGCAAAGATATAACGAATATCCTCATCAGCTTTCGGGAGGAATGAGACAGAGAATTATGATTGCCATGGCGCTTTCCTGCAATCCTGAGCTTTTAATTGCTGATGAACCTACAACAGCGCTTGATGTTACCGTTCAGGCTCAGATACTTGAACTTATTAAAAAACTGCAGAATGAACTGGGCATGGGTGTGATTATGATCACGCATGATCTTGGAGTTATTGCAGAAGTCTCCACTAAAGTTGCAGTAATGTATGCTTCAAAAATAGCTGAATACGGAAAAGTAGATCAGATATTTTATAATCCAAAACATCCTTATACGATCGGACTTTTGAATTCAATTCCAAAACTCAATAAAGCAAAAGAAAGACTTTCCACAATAGAAGGAAATGTGCCTCCGCCTACCAGTTATCCCAAAGGATGTCACTTTTGCACCAGATGCATTTTCGCAATTGAAAAATGCTGGACGGAACCTCCTCCTGTGGTGGAAGTAGAGCCTGATCATATTGCAGTTTGCTGGAGAGTAAGCGAGATTGATAAACTAAAGGAAATGTATCATCATCAGGCAATTTAATAGTATATTATTTTACATTCTTTGAGACCCCGGATTTCATATTGAAATTTGGGGTTTGTTTTTTTAAAAATTTATTTCAATTTCTAATATGGCAATATTAATTAAAGACATAAAACAGTTAGTTACCTGTAAGAATAAATCTGCATTTCCAAAATGCGGGAAAGATCAATCGGATATCGGGCTGATATTGAACGGAAATGTATTTATTGACAAAGGAAAAATTTTATTCTGCGGAAATAAAATTGAACTGAATAAATTTCTTAAATCATCTGATCTGAAACACTATAAAGTAATAGACGGAAAAAACAAAGTAGTAACACCGGGCTTTATAGATTCTCATACACATTTTGTATTCGCGGGTTCGCGTGAAAATGAATATGAAATGCGCCTTGCAGGCAATACTTACGAAGAAATTGCATCAGCCGGCGGGGGAATTGCCTCTACTGTAAATGCTGTCAGAAAAACTTCTAAAAAAGATCTGAAAAAAGCAGCACTTGTTAGGTTGCAGAAATTTGTAAATTACGGTACAACTACTGTCGAGGGAAAATCCGGATATGGACTGGACTTATCAAATGAAATAAAGTTACTGGAAGTAATGAATGAGCTGAATAAAAAAAATAAATTTGGACTGGATATTATCCCGACATTTCTTGGCGCGCATTCTGTGCCAAAAGGAAAAAGTAAGGAAGATTATATTACTGAGATCTGTGTAAAAATGATACCTGTTGTTGCAAAGAAGAAACTTGCAGGATTTATAGATATATTTATCGAGAAGAATTACTTTGACAAAGATGATGCTGATAATATTCTTTCATTGGGAAAAATATTCGGTTTGATACCGAAGCTGCATACAGACCAGTTCAACTCAATAGGCGGAACAGATATTGCAATTAAATTTAATGCTGCTTCCATTGACCATCTTGAAGTTTTAAAATCAAAGGATATTATTAAACTTGCAAAGTATAATTCAAAAATTAAAAAAGATTCTGTTAACAGAAAAATAATTGCAACACTTCTTCCGGGTGTTTCTTACTTTCTGAATATCAGTTATCAGCCGGCAAGGGAATTAATTGAGAATAATATACCTGTTGTGCTTGCAACTGACTTTAATCCGGGAAGCTGTATGACAGAAAATCTTCAGATAATAATGTCTCTTGCTTCATTGAAATTAAAAATGAGTTCGGAAGAGATTTTAAATGCAGTGACGATCAACGCTGCATTTGCTCTTAATATGGAAAAAATTACCGGCAGCATAGAAGCCGGCAAACAGGCTGATCTTTTAATATTTGATATGCCGTCTTATAAATATCTTGTATATAATTTCGGAGTAAATAATCTGGAAACAGTAGTTAAAAAAGGTAAAATATTACACAGAGCCTGAATAATTTAAAAACTAAATAATTCAATTTTGATATGAAAAAATTAACAGTTTTTTATAAAAGCAGCTTTTTGATATTATTTATCTTTAATTTGAATTTTGCATCATGCAATGAAAAAAAAGAAGAATTAAGGACAGAAAATGAAAAAACTAATAATCTTCCATCTTATAAAAACTTAAAAAGCGATTCTTCTGATTATATAATAGAGTTAGTTGCAGAAAATTTATATGTTCCATGGAGCATAGTTTTTACAGACAGCAGCAGAATGTTGTTCACGGAGAGAAGCGGAAACCTTAGAGTAATTCTTAACGGAGTTCTTGAAGAGAAACCGTTGAAAGTATTTGAAGAAGTTTCGTCAGAAGGTGAAGAAGGTTTAATGGGACTTGCGCTTGATCCAGAATATGAAAACAATAAATTTATTTTTGTCAGTTATGCATATATGGAAAATGATAAAATGAA
>DAIPYE010000132.1:0-5468 GCA_036782915.1 Bacteroidota bacterium
ATATTGTTCAGATAAATATGATTTGAGTCGCTTACCAGTAGGATCATTGCCGACATTCCGAATGCGTCACCTGTAGTACCATAACCCGGGATCATTCCGGAGTTGTTAAAGATGTTTTCATAAATTTTAGTTTTCGACGTGTTAAGAAGATAAATCGCTTTGCCGTTAATATCGTAGAATCTGCAGTTCACTATCTCGCAGTCACGGGAATTATTGACCATGTTAATTCCGGAAAGTAACTGTCCGGAGAATGTGCAATTTTCAATTTTGATTCTTGATTTTTCACCGGAAAAGCTGATCCCGTATTCAAATTGATTTTTGATAGCCAGATCTCTGATAATTATATTTGTTAAATTCTTGTAAGATAAAAACCCTGTACTGAATACACTTCCTTCTATAATAACACTTTCCGGATCTGTTCCTTTTTGTGGATAGTAAAAAATTATACCTTTTGAAGAACTATTTCCCTTTCCAAAATACCATTCATTTTCGACGTCAAGTTCATTCAGATTATTGTCCAGATAATATCCGTACCCTGCCAGTACAGGAAAATTAGTAGGATTTTCAAAAGTAATATTTCCGTTTACAAAATTTTTAACCGGTGTATGTTCATAAGCCCAGTTTATAGTTCTCATTCTTACATTTGAACCTTTCCAGTAGTCTTTTGCCTGATTCAGTTTATCGTCGGCAAATCCGTTTTTTGGATTCGGAAAAGGCTGTTTCATTGTCATAAATCCGGTATTCGGAAATCTTGCCAGAGTTTTCTGAATACCATTTACAAATAAATTTTTTACGGAAGTATCGACTACAGCTTTATAAATATTGTTTTTATATAATGACCAGTTTTTCACAGGAATTGCACCGCTGATTATCGGACTTCTGCCTTCTCCGTAAGCTCCGAAAATAATTGGAAAATTAACATCGCCGCTGACACTCAGCATTATTTGTCCTGCAAAGTATCCTCCCCTTTCAAAAAGAACCGCATCTCCGGGTTTGATTTTGAACATTGATGAATTTAATTTATCTATAGTTTTCCAGGGAAAAAAAGATGAATTACCTTCAAATGAATCACTTCCGGAATTTGAAATGTAATATGTTTCTGCTTTTGAATTTGAATTTAACAGAGTAAAAAGTAAAAAAACAACAATGATTTTATTCAAGAATTTTTCGGTTAGATTGATAATGATAATTAAATATATTTCAGAATAGTTTCGAAAAGGTTTCAGACAGCAAAGATCTGATTACATTTTTTACTGTTAAATACGTTTATTATAAATTACATATTGATTATTATTAATGACAGATAGTAATAAATTCCATTGAGATCAGTAAACCGGTTCTGTAATGAATAATAAAATTGCAGTAATGCAGCCGTATTTATTTCCGTATATCGGTTATTTCCAGCTTATAAATGCTGCGGATAAATTTGTGTTACTGGATGATGTGAATTATATCAATAAAGGCTGGATCAGCAGAAATAACATTCTTGTAAATAATAAACCTTATTTATTTACGATTCCTCTTAAAAGATCCAGTCAGAATAAATTAATCAGAGATACTGAAATTTCCTATGAAACCGACTGGCAAGGAAAACTTCTGCAAACTGTAAAAAGAAGTTACAGTAAAGCTCCGTATTTTAAAGATGTTTTTAGTTTAATTTCAGAACCTGTTCTTAAAAACGAGAAATTTATTTCAAAACTGAATTATTTGTGTATGATTAATGTATGTGAATATCTTGGAATTAATCCCCGGATTATTGAATCTTCACAAATTTACAACAACAAAGATCTTAAAGGCGAAGAAAGAATTAAAGATATTTGCATTAAAGAAAATTCGCAACATTATATAAATCTTTCCGGAGGAATGGATCTTTATTCAAAAGAATCTTTTGAAAAAAATAATATAAGTCTGGATTTTATAAAAACAAAAAACATAGAATACAAACAGTTCAAAAATGAATTTTTCGGATCTCTATCTATTATTGATGTACTGATGTTTAATTCAAAAGAAAAAGTGTGTGAATATCTTATGGAATATGAGATACTTTGATTCAATTCTGATTATATGAAAATACATAACTGCATTCCGCTTGAAAATCAGGATGAATGGAACAGCGCTTTGATGAATATTAATCATTCGTATTTCCATACATGGGAAAATTGTTTTGCAATGAACAAAACTACCCATTTCAAAACATTTTTATATTTATTTGAGCATAACGGGATTAAGATTGCCTGTCCCCTGTCAGAAAGGATTTACAAAGGATTTACAGATATTGTTACTCCTTACGGTTTTTCGGGATTTGCGGGAAACAAAGATTATCCTGAATTTAAAAATTACTGGAATGAATTTGTCAGAGAGAAGAAATATGTTTGCGGATATATCAGTTTAAATCCGACTTCTGAAAATGTTACATACTTTGAAGAAAAAGATGCTTATATATCTACTAATTTGTATTTCATTGATCTCAGAAAAAGTCTTACGGAATTATTTGAAAATTTAGATTCAAACAGAAAAAGGCAGATAATAAATTATAAAAAAGCAGAGTCAGGATTTAAATATGACAGAAAAATTTTAACTGATTTTTTACTTGGAAATTATCCCTCTTATCTGAAAAGGATAAATGCATCTCAGGCAAATTTTTTTACTGATGAAACTCTTAAGGAAATCTGTAATTCAGAGAATGTTTATCTTGCCGGCGCGGGAGATAATGGTAAAGTTGAAGCGTTATATGTATTCGGATATACGGAATTTGAAGGTAACTGTCTGCTGAATGTTGCAACTCCGGAAGGACGTCAGTATTCTCCGTTATTATTGTGGAACGGATTGAAATTTTTCAGATCAAAGAAAATTCCGCTTATGAATCTCGGCGGCGGGATAAAAGAAGATGACAGTGTTGCATTATCAAAGGAAAGATTCGGCGCGTACAAACTTTCTTTTAAAAATCTAAAGCAGGTTTATGATGAAATTAATTATGAGAAATTATGCGCAATTGAAAAAGTTATTTCAAAAGACAGAGCCGGATATTTCCCGGCTTACAGAAAAAATTTAACCGTGTAAAAATATAAAAATTTAAAATTGTTTATTAAATCTGCAAAATTTTACGATGCACTTTATCATTTCAAGGATTACAAGGCAGCATCAGAAAAACTTCACAAATTAATACAGGAGTATAATCCTTCCGCAAAATCATTACTTGATACTGCATGCGGAACGGGAAAACACATTGAACATCTTCAGCATCATTATGAGGTTGAAGGACTTGATATTAACGAAGAACTGATCGGGATCGCAAAAGAGCGATGTCCGGACAATGTTTATCATATTGCTGATATTTCAAATTTCAGTCTTAACAGAAAATTCGATGTGATAACATGTCTTTTCAGTTCGATTGCTTATGTAAAAACCGAAGAAAAATTATTCAGCTCAGTAAATTACATGTCACGTCATTTAAATGGGGAAGGACTTGTGATTATAGAACCATGGTTCAGCAAAGAAACTTTCCGCACAGGAACTATCACGGCAAATCATTATGATGAAAAGGATTTAAAAATTACATGGATGTACACAAGCGAAATTGAGAATGAAATGTCTGTTCTTGATATTCATTATCTTGTAGGGACTCCTGAAGAAGTGACTTTTTTCAATGAAAGACATGAAATTGGTTTGTTTGATGATTCCCAGTACAGAAAAGCATTTACCGAAGCAGGACTGGAAGTTACATTTGATAAAGAAGGATTGTTCGGGCGAGGTATGTATATAGGAATTAAAAATTGATGATTTTTAAATTATTTTACTGAAAATGAAGGTCAGCATCTGGATGTCAGCATATAATCATGAGAAATATATATCTCAGTGTCTGGATTCCGTACTGATGCAAAAAACGAATTTTGATTTTGAAATAATCATAGGCGAGGATTGTTCAAAAGACAAAACCCGTGAGATCGTGATTGGTTATGAAAGAAAATTTCCGGGAAAGATAAAACTTTTTTTACCGGAAAAAAATATCGGTATGATGCAGATGGATGTTGCGACGAGAGATATGTGTAATGGAGAATATATTGCATTGCTGAATGGTGATGATTACTGGACCGATGAAAACAAATTACAGATACAATCAGATTTTCTTGACAGTAATATTGATACTGTTATGTGTTATCACAAGGCAAAGGTTGAAAATGAAACTAACGGAGAATCGTTTGAAACATATTACGGAGAAAAGGATGACACACTTCCTGTAGAATCCCTGCTGCTTGGTTATAACCCTGTTATGACGCCGACTGTAATGATCAGAAATATATTAAAGATCCCGGATTATTTTTCAGAGTTGCCTTACGGAGATATGCCTTTGTATCTTTTACTGGCTGAAAAAGGAAAGATAAAGTACATTGATAAACTAATGAGTGTGTACAGAATTCACTCCAGCGGGCAATGGCAGGGAGAGAAAGTACATAATAATCTGCTGAAAGACATAAATTTTTATACAGTAATGAACGAAAAGTTAAATTTTAAATACGAAAGAGCAATCAGAAAAATTTTTGCGCAGAGATATTTTGACCTTTCGATATGCAAGATCAAACAAAATAAATTCGACGAAGCAAGAAATTTTTATGAACAGCTTAAAAAGAATAACCTTTCTTATTCACAGATCAGTAAGGATGATGAAAATGAACTGTACCGGATATTATTTGAAGGAGCTTTCACGGAAAAGAGTGAAGAGCTGCTGAAAAGAGAAGTGAAATGGAAAATAAATTAAAACCTAAAAACCCACAAAGTCTTGGATTTAAATAAACAATCAAATATTATTCCTCCTGTCACTGAAGGTATTAAGAGACCAAAATGGTCTGTCATGATACCGACGTATAATCCGAAAGAGCAATTTTTAATTCAGGCCGTTAACAGTGTTATTATTCAGGACTTAGGATCTGATAAAATGCAGATCGAAGTTGTAGATGATTGTTCAACAAAAGTTGATGTAGAAAAAATAGTAAATGACAACTGGAAAGGCAGAGTAAATTATCACAGACTACCCGAAAATGTAGGACACTCATTTAACTTTACAGAATGCGTCAGAAGATCAAAGGGAGAATTAGTTCATTTGCTTCATGATGATGATAAAGTAAAACCGGGTTTTTACAAAATATTTGAAAGTATATTTGCTAAGTATGAAAACACGGGAGCAGTATTTTGCAGACAGGAATATATAGATGATGATGATAAATTTATGTTTCATTCGGAACTGGAAATGGATGATGCCGGAATACTTGATGACGCATTGATCAAACTTGCCGAGAAGCAGAGGATTCAGTATTGCGCAATGGTTGTGAAAAGAGAAGTTTATGAAAAAATTAAAAGTAAATGACGATGTAATCGTAACAACTGGTAAGAGCGCCGGAAAAACTGGAAAGATTCTTTCTGTTAACAGAAAGACTAATAAGGTTGTCGTTGATGGCGTGAACGAAGTAAAG
>DAIPYE010000132.1:5478-9390 GCA_036782915.1 Bacteroidota bacterium
TAGGAGGTTACATAACAAAAAATATTGGCTGCGAAGACTGGGAGATGTGGGTAAGGATCGCGGCAAATTTCGAAATTTGTTATGAACCCGAAGCGCTTGCTCAATACAGAATTCACAGAACATCAATGACTTTGACCGATATGCGCACAGGTCAGGATATGAGATTTTTGAGAGAGGCCGCAGAAATTTTCACAGAATATTTACCTCCGGAAAAAAGAGATAAAGTTACATTATTCAGGAATAAGCATTACGCGGTATATTCTCTTAATAATGCAAAGAGAATGTATGAAGAGTTTAAAGACGAAGAAGGAGCAGCAGCCCAGTTAAGCGAGACTATTTTACTAGATTCAGGATTGGTTTATAAACATCTGGATTTTCTGAGAAATTTTAAAAAAGAGATTGACGGCGCGGGAGTTTCAGTGGTGATCTGCACTGAAAATGATGAGGAAACTATTGAAAGCACTTTACGGAGTTTGAAGAAACAGATCGTTCCGGATTATATCCCATGGGAAATAGTCATTATAGATAACGGATCTAACGATAACACAATTAAACTCGCTGAAGAATCACTAAAAATATTAAAAGGAAAAGTTACATACAAAATTTTCGAAAAGAGTAATTTAAATTTATTTGATTTTCGAAAAGAAGCTATAGATAATTCAAAATTCAATTATATTATATTCTGCAATCCGGGAGATTTTCTTAACAAAGATTATGTAAGAAAAGCTTCCGAAAATATGATGAAAGAACATGATACAGGAATTCTGGGCGGATATTCGGAATATGAATCTCAGATAATTCCTCCTGACTGGTTCAATAAAAACACTTTTAAATATTATCACATCGGCGAGCAGTATGATGTTCCGGGTGAAATAACATGGTCAAGAGGTTATGTATGGGGTTCGGGAATGGTTTTAAGAAGAGAAGCATGGAAATCATTGATCAAAAAATACTTTAAACCGGTATTTCCGGAAGGACCAGGCAAAACTTATAATTCATTGTTTGATAAGAAATTATGTTTTGCAATCCGGACAAATAAATGGAGGATCCGATACAGCGTAGATCTTACTTTAAACAGATTCATAAACAGAGAAGAATTTTCATGGAAGTACTTAAGAAAATTACAGAGACAAAACGGAGTTAATTCCGTTATTTTGTCCCGTTATCCGGAATTTGAAAGCAAGAAGGAAGTTGATTTTAAAAATCTTCCCGGAATAAAGAACAGAAGAAAATATGTAAAAGAGGCGATAAGAAAACTCAAAAGTTATGATTTCAGAAAATTATGCTCTTTTGAAAACATTCATGAAAACGACCCGGAAATCCCGGACATTGAGTTTCAGATGGGAAAATTATCAGAGCTTTTAAAAGAGCTTAATTCATACAATAAAAAGATAAGAATTTTAAAGCGATACTCCCGAAAAAGAGATTTCCAGTTTTTAAAATTCTGTTTTCCCGATCCTTATTTCAGATTTCCTCAATATCACAAACTAAATGACAGAAGAGGATTAACAATATTATTTGATTTTGAGAATACATCCTATGATCTGCTTTTCAGATCACTGGATAAGATAGCCGCACAGCAACTCCCGGAAAAATTTCCATGGGAAGTAATTATTTCATACAAAAAAATCGATCCTGAAATAATTGAAAAGATAAAAATTTTCTGGAAGAGGGTCAAATGCACAGCAGATTTAACATTCTGCAAAGCCATCGAAATTAACCCGGGGAATAATCCGGCATTGTCTGAGAATTCAATTCGCAGAAGTAAGTTTGATCATTTATTATTATTGAATGAAAAGAATTTCATCAATATTGACTTTGTGAGAATTGCTTACAAAGTGATCCGCGCAAATAAAAGATCAGGCGTAGTATTCGGAAAGACAGAATATGGAAGTGATGTAAAGCCGCCGAAATGGTTCGGTAATTTTAAAAGTTATTACGGAATCGGAAATGAACCGGGGTATTCCGGAATTGTAAAAAGAGATAATGCTTTTTTTAACCGGACAGGATTTGTAATAAATAAAAAAATATTGACGGAGATCGATTTAAATAAAATTCAGGAACTCTCAGATCTTAAGTCGATCATTTCAGAGAAAGTTTTTGAAATTATTTATGAACCAAGACTAATTGTAAATAAATATATTCCGGTAAAGGAATTAAGCTGGGAATATGCAAGAGGACTTAACAAAAAAATCGGAGCCGGGTTTACCGGAACGGATATACAGATAAGAAATTTTCCGAAAACAGAAAAACTTTCAGAGGCAGAAAATATTACCGTAACTCAATCATGGATCTATAAAGCAAATAAAACATTTGGCAAGATCAGAAAGCATCCGATAAAAAAAATATTTTCAGAAAAGAATGAATTTGTAAATGATACAGAAATACTAGAGATAGAAAGATTAAAAGGTGAATTCAGAAAGATCATTAGCAGTAAAGGCAGGAACGGGATTTCAACCGACACATTTGAACTCAGTTCAAACGGAAACGGATCTGCTGTAAGTAAAAAGAAATTAAGCGGTGTATCAATAGTAATTTGCTGTTACAACAGCGCAAAAGTATTACCATTAACACTTGAGTATCTTATAAAGCAGAAGAATACAGAAAATATTCCCTGGGAAATCATTGTTGTTAATAACGCATCAACAGACGGCACGGCACTAATTGCCGAAAAGCTATGGCTAAGAAGCAACAGCCTCACACCATTGAGAATAGTAAAAGAGAATCAACCCGGATTAAGCGCTGCAAGGCAACTTGGAATTAATACTGCTGAATATGAATACGTTGTGTTTTGTGATGACGATAACAGACTTGAAGAAAATTTTGTCAGGAATGCATTTGAAATAATGAACAGTGATGAAAGTATCGGAGTACTTGGAGGATTTGGAGATTCAGAATATGAAACATTGCCAAAGCCATGGTTCAAAGACTGGATGGACAGTTTTGCAATTGGAAAGCAGTCAGAAAATGCAGGCGACATTACATGGTCAAGAGGGTTTGTCTGGGGAGCAGCGATGGTGATCAGGAAAGAGGCATGGAACAAACTCAAGGCAGGCGGATTCAGATCAATTTTAACTGACAGAGTAGGAAATACACTTTCGGCAGGAGGAGATACAGAAATATGTTACGCATTAAGAAATAATGGATGGAAGATCTGGTATGATCCTTCATTAAAATTCACACATTATATAACAGAAGAGAGATTAAACTGGAATTATTTAAGAAATCTGTTCAGAGGATTCGGGAATGCATCTTCAGGACTGGATGTATATTTAAAAAAGATACCCGGAAAGGTCCGGAAGGAAAAACGAATTGTAATTCCGAAGTCGGTCAGACAGGAGCTTCATAAAGCTCTTAAAACATTGAGGAAAACCCGGTATAAAAAATTATTATCTTTTAAAAGAAGACGTGAAGGTGATACTGACATACCATTAATAGAATATACGATCGGAAGAATTTATTCTTTGATAAACACGAGAGGTTCATATAACAGCGGATTAAAATTACTTAAAAAAGTTGTCAGGAAAAAAGATCTAAAGTACATTTCTTCAGATTTCAGAAATAAGAATCCGGATTTTCCAAAATACAGAACGCAGAAAAAGCTTAACGGAGTTTCAGTAATTGTTTGCACATATAACGGCGCGGACAGATTGGCTGAAACTATAAGACATATAGCAAATCAGAAAGTAGATAAAAATATTTTATGGGAAGTAATTTTAGTAGATAATGCATCGACAGATAATTCCAAAGAAGTTACAAAAGCGGAATGGGATAAACACAAATGCAGTGCAAAACTAATTATAGTTGATCAGCCTGTACCGGGCAAGCAACTTGCGCTTGAAAAAGGATATGAAGTTGCAAAGTATGAATACTGGATCACCTGTGATGATGACAACTGGCTTGATGAAAATT
>DAIPYE010000133.1:0-9384 GCA_036782915.1 Bacteroidota bacterium
GGAAGTAATAATTTAGTTGTAAAACCTAACTATAAACAATTAGGAATAACTGCATTTAATTTTTATACTAATGGACTTGCAGGTGCTTCAGATCCGGCAAATTTTCATGAAACATATAATAATTTACAGGGAATCAGAGCAAACGGTACATTATGGATAAATCCTATAACAAATCAGCCAACTTTATTTCCATATTCAGGAAATCCTGAAACAGGAAGTGGCTGGAATATGACAGATCCGGGTGACAGAAGATTTTTGCAATGTTCCGGGCCGATCACTGTAGTTCCAAATGATACTCAGTCTATTGTAGTCGGACAGATTATAACAAGAGGAGATAACAACTTAAAAAGCGTTACAGCATTGAAAGGATTATCTTTATCAGCACAAAGAATATTTGATAATAATTTCCAGATTCCATCATCTCCTCCAACTCCAACAACTAGTGTTTATGCACCGGGAAATGCAAGAATTTATATTTCATGGGCTGATAATGCTGAAAAGACATCAATTCCAAATAAATTATCAGGCGGAACTTATCGTTTCCAGGGATATAATATTTATGCTATAAGAAACGGTACGAACGGGACAGATCCTACAGACAGAATTTTAATAAATACATTTGACGTACAGGATGGAATAGGAGATATAAAAGACAGTATTTTTGTTGAAGCATACGGCACATATGTTTATACTATTGTGCAAAAAGGTACAGATCAGGGAATTTCAAGATACATTGTGATTGATAGAGATTATATTAATAATGTGCTTATAGTCTCTGGTACTCCATACAAATTTGCAGTTACAGCTTATTTTTATGATTCTACTGCAAGCCTAAACTCAAATCTGACAGCGAAGGTAACTGAAACACCGATCTCAAATGCTTCATTTACTGTTATTCCTCAAACTGTTTCTCCGGGAATTGTAGTGAATAATAATGTAGGTGATACTTTATATACAAACCAAAGAGACCTTGGAGCAATGCCTATAGTTTTAGATCCATTGTCTTTAGTTACTGCTAATTATAAAGCTACTTACGGTGGAACTCCGACAGTTCCAAACTGGACTTTAACAAAAACAGCAAATGGCACTACATCAACTCTTGTAACAAATAGTACAGACTTTACAGGAAAACAAGATACTGCTTATGCAGTAGATGGATTTTTAACTGTATTTCAGTTAGTAAAGGATTCCGGTGTAATAGTAGACCCAGCAAATGGAATACTTGATACAAGCGGAAAAAACTTTCAGACTAGAGAAACTGCCTGGACTTATTCACCTTCAGGTGGAGAATGGTTTACAGGACCGGATACAACAGCAATTGCTGCGGGTGCAAAGGTTATCCAGACAAGACAATTTCAAAGCAGATCATTGGGAATGAGTTTTCCTACTACCAATCAGTTTAATAACAGAAAATCCAGAATAGCTGCACATGGCGTTTCACTTCAACGTGTCACTCCAACTTCTCCGATATTAACCGGAGGTCCGTTAAGAAAAATTAAAGTAGTATTTGGTGTAACTTCTAAAGCATACAGATACATACCTACGGATACAAATATTAACAGTACTCCGATAGCTTCAACTGTAATTCCAGGTGCGTCTAATTATGTAGATATTCCATTCTCGGCATATTTTGCGGATGAATTAGATTCTACAGGTGGCGCATTAAGACAGTTAAATGTAGGTTTTGTGGACTATGATTCAAGTGGAACATGGAATCCAAACACTTCTGCTTTAGGTGGTTACGAATTTACTTATTTCTTTGCTTCAGTTTATGATCCAACAGAGAATATTAATTATACAAATAAGAATCCTAGTATTGGTAGTCCTACAACAGGATTTTTATCTCTGGATGTAATGTATGCTTGGTTACCAAGAGTTAAAAGTTCCAACGGTGTTCCAATGACCTGGATGACCGGAGATACTCTGACAGTAACACCTTACAGACTTACAAAAAATCAGTTCCTTCCTGGTGCTGCTCCCGGAGAGGTTTTCCCGATAAGTTATTCATGGACAGTCGATGGAACTGTATATAGCAATACTGCTCAGGCTTCCAATCAAATGACAAAAATCAAAGCTTACCCGAACCCATACTTTGGAGGGCAAGTTTTAGAAACAGATCCTTTTGATAGATTCATAAACTTTAGTCATCTGCCTAGTAAATGTAATATTTATATATATGCATTAAACGGTGTTTTGGTTAGGACAATTCAAAGAAATAATACTGATCCTAACAACTCTATTGAACGATGGGATATGTTAAATTCCAATGAAATACCTGTTGCAAGCGGAATGTATATCGTTTACATCGATGCAGGTTCAATAGGAACTACTATACTTAAAATAGCAGTATTTACACCAGCAGAAAGAATTCAAACATTCTAGAACTTTTACTGTGCCTGCGGTATAAATCGCAGGCACATTAATTAATTAAAATTGAAATATTAAAAAGGAGTATATAAAATGAAAATTAAATACACAAATTTAAAATTATTGCTTTTGCTATTGGTTTTTGCAGGCAGATCCATTGCAGGACCAATAGATAAGTATGGAGTTTCTGCTGCACCTGAACTATTGATACCGGTTGGTTCTGCAAGTACTGCTTTAGGTGGTTCTAATCTTGCAGCTGCTACAGGACTGGATGCAATTTTCTGGAATCCATCCGGATTAACAACTCTCAACGGAAAGACAGGAGAAGTACTATTCTCAAATCAATCATATATAGCAAATATTCATGTTAACTATTTTGCTGGAGCTTATAATCTTTCAAATTTCGGAACTCTTGCATTTTCTATCAAATCTTTGAGTTTTGGAGATATTGAAGTCACAACCATTTTAAATCCTGAGGGAACAAATGAAACATATTCCCCGACTTTTTTAACTTCGGGACTTACATTTGCAAGACAAATGACTGACAGAATTGGTTTTGGTACAACTTTTAAAGTTATTTATAACGGTATAGCTAGAGAATCTGCTACAAGCTGGGCTTTTGATTTTGGTATAAATTATAATGTAACAGGAAGTGGGCTTCAATTTGGCGTAGTTTTAAAAAATCTTGGACCAAGTATGACTTTTACCGGTCAGGATTTACAACAATTCTATGTTCCTGCAGGAGCTCCGACTGGATCACCGGCAGAACCCAGATCTACTGAACTCGCTTCTTTTAATTTACCGACTTCCCTTTCTTTAGGTTTAAGTTATGATTATAAACTTGATAAGAAAAATGATGTGATGCTTCACGGAACATATCAGAATAACAGCTTTTCATCTGACAATGTTAACCTAGGACTGGAATATAATTACAGTAAAATGGTTTATCTAAGAGGCGGCTATCAGTTTGCTCAATCAGGAACAGATATAGCAACTGAAGGTTTTAACGGATTTAGCTTTGGAGTAGGAATTAATTATGCAGCCAGCTCTAATTTCAATGTAGGATTTGATTATGCTTACAGAGCAAGTGATGTATTTGATGCAAATCAATTCTTTACTATTAATCTCGGATTCTAAATTATTAAAAACAGATCCGAATTTTATATTTTGTTAAAAGGTAATCAATTGTTTTTTGATTACCTTTTTTAATTACAATTTCCTCATGTTAAAAAAAACTATTTTTATATTCTTATTGTCGGTCCTCTTTCAAAATAAATCATTTTGTGACGATAATCTTTATTTTAGTTTTGATTATTCTGTATTTAAAATTGAAAATTCAAAATCAATATTGGAAATATATTATTCAGTAAATCAAAAGTCCCTAACATATATCAAATCCGGAGATAAGTTTGAAGCTGCAGCAAAAATAAATATTTCAGTAATTGATAAATCCCTGAATAAAACTTTGTTCTCTAAATTATTCAAAACACCATCTGCAACTAATGACACATCTTCAGGCTACTTAAATCAGAAACTTGTTGGACAGGTTAATTTTATTCTAGAAGACGGGAATTATTTACTGGAAATCACAGGCAGCGATTTCTATGATTCAGTTAAAAAAGATATAATGACTGAAAACTTTATTGTAGAAAATTATTCTGACTCAAAATTAAAGATAAGTGACATTGAACTTTCTGATAAAATTCAAAAATCCGATAATGAAAACAGTTTATTTTATAAGAATACACTTGAAGTTATACCAAATCCTTCGGGTCTTTTCGGAATGAATCTTAAAGAGTTGAATTACTACTATGAAGTATACGGGCTTACTCCGGATAATATTTCCGAAGAATATGTAATCAATTATTCTGTAATGAATCTTAACAATGAATCGGTAATATCCTTCAACAAAAATTTTAAAAGAAATAGTGAATCAAAAGCGGATTTTGGAAAAATAATTATAGACAGTTTGGAAAGAGGTTCTTATATATTGAAAATTTCAATTCTTGATTCAGTTAAAAATATTAATGTCTCACGTGAAAAGAAATTTTATATATTTAATGATCTTTTAACCGGGAAAGTGAGTAAACAGGATAATTTTTTAAAAAGTGAATATATTACAGCAACTGAGGAGGACATTGACAAGGAATTTGAATATGCAAAATATTTAATGTCAGAAAAAGAAATTGATAATTATGAAAAATTAAGTAAACTGAGCGATAAAAAGAAATTTATGTATGCATTCTGGAAAGCAAAGGATGTTAACACTTCAACTCTTGTGGTGGAAGATAAAATTGATTATTTCAAAAGGGTTGCAGAAGCAAATCTTAACTATAAAGAAGCATACAGAGAAGGCTGGAAAACTGACAGAGGCAGGATTTTTATTATTTACGGAAGACCTAATGATGTTGAAAGATATCCATTTGAACAGGGTTCAAAAAGCTATGAAGTATGGAGCTATAATACAGCAAAAGGAAACGGAGAATGTGTATTTATTGAAAGACAAAGCTCATCTGGAGTTTATTACCTTGTGCACAGTACTTTTAAAAATGAAATATCAAACAATAACTGGAAGGATGATTTAAAATAAATTAATCTCATTGAGAATAAATTTTAAAATATTAATCTTTTCGTTAATCTTTGCTCTGGCAATCTGGTTATACATAACTTTAAAAATGAGTTACTCTTTAGATCTTGTAATACCTGTTGAAATTCAATCTTCAAAATCTCAGGCTTTGTCAGAAGAAATTCCTAACTCAATAGATGTAACTGTAAAAGGAAATGGCTGGGATCTTTTAAATATTATGATCTCCAAAGATGTTAAATATTCTCTTGATGTTTCCAAACTGAAAAAAGATTCAAGAATTATTACCGAACAGTTTGTTAATGAAAGGCTGAATCTCAGTTCAAATGTTACGGTACTTAAGATTAATCCTGATACTATTAACATAAGCTTCGATAAATTATCGGAAAAATATATTCCAATAAAAAACAATATTACTGTTAATCTAAATGAAGGTTACAGCATCATTGGTGAACCTGTTTTAACACCGGACTCTGTAATGATTTCAGGCTCTTCATATTTGATCAATAAAATTAAATTTGTACCTACTGAAGTTAAAATATTTAATAATGTAAATTCAGAGCTTTCCGGAACTGTCAATATTAAAGATACTCTCTCAAATATTGTGAAAATATATCCCACGAAAGTAAATTTTTCTTATAAAGTCCAGTTATCAGCCGAGAAAAATTTTGATGGTATTGAGGTTGTAATTATAAATGTCCCGGATGATAAGGAAGTATTACTTGTTCCTCCAAAAATCAGTTTATCTTTAAGAGGAGGTGTAGATCAGTTATCGCAGATCAATTCATCAGATATTGATGTAAATGTTCAGTATAAGGATATTGAAACTGATACACTTGGATTTATTATTCCTGAAATATTTATCCCGGAAGAAACAAATATTTTGAAGATCGAACCGCAAAAACTCCAGTATATTATTAAGAAAAAACTGTAAAAATAATATTGATTAATTATTTATCAGCAGAAATAAGATCCTTAATTATTGAAATCAAAAAACTGGATTTCAAAGTTTCCTATATTTTCATTTCAATCGCATTAATAACATTTTTATCGATGGTTCTGGCATCTCCAAATTTTTATTATGAAAATTTCAGCAGAGACAGATTCTATTCCAGAGTTTACTGGTTTCTGACAGACGGAGGATTGATGTTCATACTTCCTGTATTATCCATTAAACTGGTTTTCCGGGAAAAGCTTTCTGATTATGGATTTACGCTTGGAGATAAAAAATTCGGACTTATTACTTCAGCATTATTTCTCATTGTAATGGTAGTAGTAGTCTGGATCGTATCAGGTTCAGCAACATTTGCAGCTGCATATCCGCAGGGAGGAATTAAAGTAAGGGAAAGTTTATCTGTTTTTCTCTTGTATGAGCTCTGTATTTTATTCTATATGCTTGGATGGGAATTTTTCTGGAGAGGATATGCACTGTTTGGATTAAAAGATAAATTCGGATACTATTCTGTATTTATACAAATGATTCCGTTTTTTATTTTACATAAAGGAAAACCGGAAATAGAATTATTCGCATCAATATTTGCCGGATTGATACTGGGTGTTCAGGCATTAAGAAGCAGATCGTTTATATATAGCTGGATTTTACACTGGCTGGTAATGCTGACAATTGACGGAATTTCTGTATTAAGGACTCAAAAAGATATTTATGGAATAGGCATTTCTGATTTTTTCAATCTATTCTCAAATTAAAATTTAAACTTATGAAACTCGCTGTTAATATTGATCATGTTGCCACTTTAAGAGAAGCCAGAGGTGAGAATGAACCTGATCCTGTCATAGCTGCCGGTATATGCGAAATAGCTGGAGCAGAGGGCATTGTATGCCATTTGAGAGAAGACAGAAGGCATATCAATGACAGAGATGTCAGACTGCTGAAGGAAATTGTGCAGTCCAAGCTCGATCTCGAAATGGCAGCAACAGACGAAATGCTGAAAATAGCTATTGAGATACTTCCTGAAGTTGTAACTCTTGTGCCCGAGAAAAGAAAAGAACTTACAACAGAAGGCGGATTAAATATCTTAAATGATAAAAAAAGAATAGAAGAAACTATAAAAGAACTTCAGTCAAAGGATATACTGGTTAGCCTTTTCATTGATCCCGAACCCGGAAATATTGATCTTGCAATAGAACTCAAAGCTGATATTATTGAAATTCATACCGGTAAATATGCGAATACACGTTCAGAAAAAGATCAGATCACAGAGTTAAGCAAGATCGGTGTAACTGCAAGAATGGCTTCCGAACTTGGGCTTATTGTCACAGCCGGTCACGGGCTTAATTATAATAATATATTTCCGCTCCTGAATATTCCGGAAATTCAGGAGGTTAGTATTGGGCATTCCTTAATGGCTCGTGCAGTTTTCACAGGTTTGCAGAAAGCTGTTGAAGATATGCTGAATATTCTAAGAAAGAGTTATTAAATAATTAAATTAAATTTCCGTGAGTGAAATTTCAGCTTCTCATCTTGTAAAAGAATACAAAAAACGCAGAGTAGTTAACAACGTTTCGCTTAAACTTAAACAGGGCGAAATAGTCGGGTTGCTGG
This sequence comes from Bacteroidota bacterium, assembly GCA_036782915.1. Classification (GTDB taxonomy): domain Bacteria; phylum Bacteroidota; class Ignavibacteria; order Tepidaquicellales; family Tepidaquicellaceae; genus JAEUSI01. Next base: position 7,515 of record DAIPYE010000133.1, read on the forward strand.
GTCCGAATGGTGCCGGTAAAACCACGACATTTTATATGATCTGCGGAATGATCAGGCCGAATGAAGGTGAAATCGAATATGACAAAGAAAATATTACAAATTTACCGATGTTCAAAAGAGCCAGACTTGGGATCGGATATTTACCACAGGAACCTTCAATATTCAGAAAACTGACTGTTCAGGAGAATATTATGTCTATACTTCAGTTTATGAAATACAGTAAGGAAGAAAGAATTGAAAAGTGCAATACTCTCCTTGAAGAATTTCATATCACTAAAATAAAAGATTCAAAAGGTTATTTGCTTTCCGGCGGTGAAAGACGAAGGACAGAAATTGCCAGATGTTTAGCATCAGATCCGAAGTTCATTTTGCTTGATGAGCCATTTGCAGGTATTGATCCTATTGCTTCCGAAGAAATAATGAAGATAATCTCTTCACTAAGAAAAAAAGGGATCGGTATTCTTATAACTGATCATAATGTTCATGAAACTTTATCAATTGTTGACAGAGCTTACATTCTTATTGACGGGAAAATTTTTAAATCCGGAAAGGCTGATGAGCTTGCAAACGATGAAATGGTAAAAAAATTCTATCTTGGAGAAAATTTCAGTCTGGAAAGATATTCGAACATGCAAATCTGATCAACCTTTCTTTTTAACTTCCTTTTTACTTTCCGAATTATTTTTAACAGAAGAATCTTTTTCAATTTTATTTCCAGTGTTTTGTTTGGCAGATTGTTTCGGATCTGTTCCGGATTTTACTCCAGGTTCTGAATCAGATTTTTTATTTGTTTCAGAGGAATCTTTTTTATCCGAAGAAATTTCTTTATTTGGTGTAACTGCGGAAGAATTTGAAGTTGCAGAAGTTTCCGAGGATTTATTTTTATAATCAGTCAGATAAAATCCTGTTCCCTTAAAGATCAGGCCGACTCCGGCTCCAATCAGTCTCTCCAGAGTATTTTTATGACATTCAGGACATTCAGTCAGCTTATCTGCACTCATAGACTGAAAATATTCAAAGGTGTGTCCACAGTTGCTGCACTTATAATCGTATGTTGGCATTTTAAAATTATAATTTTAAAAAATCTTTTTTAGCTTTTTCATATTCCTCTGAAGATATTAATCCGTCATCAAGAGCTTCTTTAAATTCTCTGAGCTTTTTCATCGATACAGATCTGTCTGTGTTTCCGTTTTCAGTATTTGAAGGGGAATTTGTTTTATCAGAAGGTGTATTTAAAAGTTCATTTACTTTCAGTGCTCTTTTTTCACCGTCACCGACAAGAAATGAAATTTCATTCGGATTATTTTTTAGAAATATAACTCTTTCCGTAAATTCAGCTTTTTCACTTAAAGATATCTTGTCTTCAATTTCCTTTGCAAGACTTCTCAGGATCTTAAACTGATACGTTTCTATTTTTGTTTTTGCATGTCCTGATATTTCAAATTCCTGAGGTTTATAAATAACATCATAATAGTATTCGTAAATTGAAAGCATTTCAGAAAGTCTGTCAGCTTTAAAGAAACTGCTCTGCACAGCTTCGGCATCTTTTAAAATTCTGTACCTAAGTGCGTCTTTTCCCTGTTCCTCAAATAATCTGTTGACCAGCCTGCTTTCAATCCCAAGCTGTTCAACTCTTTTCACAGTAATGCCTTCCTGTTTTGTATATTTGTAAATTGCTTTTGAAGAATCATTCTCCGGAATTACATCAAACACTCCGAATATGAGTCCAAGCAAATAAGCTTTATATGTTTCATCAAGTCTGATTTTCTCCTCGTCATTAAGCGGAATGATATCATGATAGAGAAAATAATTTTTATTGATGTGCATATCCACATTATGATTCTGTGACAGATGTTTGTAATATGGTTTC
>DAIPYE010000134.1:0-7671 GCA_036782915.1 Bacteroidota bacterium
TAAATTTATTAACAAAAAACATCAAAATTCTTCCATAATTTAAACTATTAAAAATCAGACATTATTAAAACAATATCCGGCATTTGTCCAAAATATGAGGTTAAAATTGTTTTAAATTCCTCTATAGAGATTGATTTTACCAATCAATTTTTTATTTATAATGCTGCTGAATTTCTTACTTTTAGATCAAGCTCTAAATTGTTCTGGACACTATTGACTTTGTATTGAATTTAATCTGAATTCCCACTTGCATTTTCAGACAAAATAGTTAATTTTAATAAACTAAATCTAAAGAAGAATATATTACGTTCTATTTTTTAAATATTATTAATTAACTTTAAAACAAATCCTGCACCTGCAGGTAAGGAGTAAAAATGAAATTAAACTATTCCAGGATCTTAACTCTTTCTTTTCTTTCTTTGCTTTCAGTTTTTTTCACCCGGCAAAATTCATCAGCTACAATTTTTACTTTCAACAATGTAGCAAATGCACAGCAGGAAGTTCCTGTCTCTGCCGGATCACTTGGTAAGGGAACAGCTATTGCAACTTATGATGATGTTACTAATCTTTTATCTTACACTGTAACATTCAGTAATCTACTGGGAAATTCAACAGCATCACATTTTCACGGTCCTGCATTACCCGGAGCAAATGCCGGTGTGCAGGTTGGAATTCTCATACCTACCGGAGTAACAAGCGGCACAAAAACAGCAACTGCGACTTTAACTGCTGCTCAGGAAACTCAGTTGTTATCGGGTTTATGGTATTATAATGTCCATTCAAGTATTTTTGGAGGTGGTGAGATCAGAGCTCAGATGATACCAAAAACTTCTTTCGGTTTAAAAGTAATTCCTCAGGGATTTTTTAATCCTTCAACGATTCAGTTAAACTCAGGGGACACAGTCAGTGTTTATGCAAGAAACAGCACATTTCCTTATGCAATAAAAGATTCTGCCAAAGCTGTAATCGATGCTTCAAGTTTTAACGGAGCTTTTGCTTTTAATCAGCTTTACGGAGGTTCGTACTATCTTATGGTCCGCCACAGAAACAGCGTTGAAACATGGAGCGAATCCCCTCAGGCACTGGTTATGGGCTCAACATCATTCAATTATGAATTTATTTATGATATTACAAAAGCATTTGGCGATAATATGATTCAGGTGTATACGGCTTTGGATAACGGTATACCAAACTATTACGGAATATATAGCGGTGATCTTGATCAGGATGGAATTATTGACGCATCAGATCTTGGTGCAGTTGAAAATGACGCTTTAAATAATGTCAGCGGATATGTAAATACTGATGTTACAGGAGATGATTTCGTTGATGCCGGAGATCTGAGCATTGTAGAAAATAATATCGGAGTAAGCCCTATCACTCCGTAATTACCGCAAAATTATTTCGGGAAATTTAAATTCTGGTTAATAACAAGTTGTATTCAGACCTCAATAAAAAAGTAGAATTAATAAAACCGGAAATAGTCAATTTCTGATTATTCCGGTTTTTGGTTTTAAAATATGCTCTGCCTCTGTGATTTTTTCTCTAAGCCAGTTCTTATCGGAAACATTTTCCTTTTCAAGATTTTTCTCCAGTGTTATCAGTTCGGAATAATTCCGGTTTCCGTTTATAATGTTTTCCAGCTTTCTGAGAATACCGATAAAATTCCTGTGGCGGTTGAAAATATTTTCATTCTTTTTAATTTTGATCGAAACTGACTGATAATATGCATTTAAAAGTGAATGAAGATTAACAAACGATCCTGTCTCAAAGTAGATCATAGCATTCAGTTTTTTTATGTCAAGTTTAAAGATCAGATTCTCTGTATTAACCTTCCCGAGAAAATTCAATGCTTCATCGAATTTTTTTTCTGCAAAAGAAATTTTTGAAAGACTATAATTCTTAAGCGGCTCTGACTGACTATGTTCAAGCTTGGGAGCATAACTGGTTACAAAATTTTTAACCCATTCAGTTTCTTTTTCTGCGATTCCGGCTTTGACAATGTTTCTGAAATGTGAAGGCGGAAAGAAAAACATTCCGTGAGTATTCTCAAAATAATTTGCTTCCACAAGCTGTTTCATTATCTGAAAACTTTCATATAAGAATTCCTTCTTGCCTGAATTTGATTTCATATTACATACAGACATCAGATTCAAAAGCAGTCTGTTTGCATTGTCAGGTTCAAGTTTATCTTTGTTTTCAGAAAGCAGTTTCTTTATCTCAAAATAATAATTATCATTTTCCGTATCTGAAAACTGCTTCATTATCAGATAATATATTTTTAGAATAATGAAAGATCCGGGATCTTCTTTTTCAATAATTTTAAAAAGCACATTAAAATCAATTGCTTCAAGCAGTTTACCGGGAAGTGTTGTGTTAAACTCCTGCTCCGAATATCTCTGATCGTAAAGTAAGATTTCTTTTTTAAATACAAATGACTGCATCATTGTGAAATAAATGAGATTCTTTATTCCTTCTGATAAAGCAGTGTATCTTTTCCTTTTATCATAATTCATTGCATAATACAATTGCAGCGCATCGATTTTATCCAGCTTCTCAAAAAAATCCATACTGCCTGAGGGACTTTTTTTGATTTCCGATTCGAGTAATGCTGTAAACTTTCCTGCCCTTTTTTCATCGCCTCTTTTGATGTATTCATTTAAAAGTCTTATATCTCTGTTTTGATTTGCTCTGAAATTCTGATATAAAAAAAAATCCTCCGTAATTTTACTTAATCCGGAAATTACTGTTTTTATCACATTCTCATTATAATCTTTTCCTTTATAAAGTTTTTTGTAAATGTTTTCACCGGTTAGATCTTCAGAGTTAAACTCCGGATAAAATTTCTTAAGAAAATTTATAAGAGGAATATAATCTCTGCCGTTATTAAAATATGGCGAAGATGCAAACTTTTCAAAATCTTTCCATTCATTTTCCCTGATAAGCGATAGTTTACTGAAAACTTTCAATGCTGATGAGTTTTATTTTTGTTTAAATTAAAGATAAAAAAAGTGAAGATAAATGACAGATTTAAGGTTTTCCATGGAATGGCGTAAAAATGCTCTGTTTATTTTTCGTAAAAAAATATTTGAATTGTGATATGAAATCAAATAATTTGAATTAAGAAATATTTTAAAATATTCTTTATAAAATCAAAGAGGTAAAAAATGAAAAAAATAATTTTATATATGAGCTTATTTCTGCTTGGCAGTAGTTCATTTCTCCTTCATTCTGTAAATGCTTCTTTTGCAGAAGAAAACAGTTCTACTTTACAGTCCGGTAAGATATTATCAGAATCATCAGATTATTTACCCTGTAATCCCGGATATAATTCCTGGATAAGACAGTTACGTTACGGAACAAGAACAGATGATGGTTCCAAAGTTAAAACTGACAGTTGCGGAAATGTTTATGTCGCGGGTAATTCTGATTCATCATATTCATCTATTGGGAATTCAGATTTTTTAATTATAAAATACGGTCCAAGCGGAGATACATTATGGATCCGAAAATATAACGGAATTGACACAACTAATTCCAGGAATGATATGGTTTCCGATTTGGTGATCGATGTTTCCGGTAATGTGTTTGTAACGGGAAAGTCTATGAATAAATATGGGAATTTTGATTATGCAACCGTTAAATATAATACTGATGGAGTTTTTCAATGGGCAAGAAGGTTTAATGCGCCTTATAATGATGCTGATATTCCTTCTGCAATTGCTGTAGATAATTCCGGAAATGTTTATGTAACCGGTCAGTCAAGATATTCCAGCTTTGATAATCAATATGTTACAATTAAATATAATTCAAATGGCGATTCTCTCTGGCTTGCAAATTACAACGGCGGAGGAAATTCAAGCTCAGCTTTTGGATTATGTGTTGATAATTCAGGAAACTGTTATGTGTCCGGTCACTCATTAAGATTTGCGGAAAGCTGGAATTTTGTTACTATAAAATATAATTCATCAGGAATTGCTCAATGGACAAAAATGTATAACGGCGCAGGAGGAAATACACAGGAGGTTTTAAATTCAATGAAAATGGATACTTCAGGAAACATATATTTAAACGGATATTCAAATATGTCATCTCCAAATATGGATTATATAGCTGTAAAGTATGATAAGAACGGGAATTTCCTTTGGGCATCGACTTACAACGGAACCGGAAACGGAGATGATTTTTCATTATCTTCGACATATGATCTTTCCGGAAATGTATATGTCACAGGATATTCTACCGGTACAGGATCAAATAATTTTGATATTGCAACAGTAAAATATAATTCGTCCGGAGTTCAGCAGTGGGTACAAAGATTTAATGGTCCGGGTAATTACATAGATATCGGAAGAGATGTAAAGACAGATCTTTCCGGAAATATTTTTGTAGCAGGCAGCGCGTATTTGGGAAATTATTCGGACGCAATTGTAATTAAATACAGTCCCGCAGGCGTTCAGACCGGAATTAGAATTTTTAACGGAACTGCTAACAGGGATGACTATTACATTTCTCTAACTTTAGACAAGCTCGGAAATATACTTGCTGCAGGAGGAACAAAATATAATAATTTTGATTATTTCCTGCTTGCTTCAAAGTATCCTCAAAATGAATTTGGAAGTACATTGAAGCTGAATGCAGTAATTGAGGGATTTCATTACAGCAGTTTTACGCCGTTCATGAGAGAGGACACGGTTAAAGTGTATCTGCGTTTGAGTTCATTTCCATACAGTATAATAGATTCTTTTAAGCAAAAATTAAGCAACACGGGATACGGTGAGTTTTTTTTCACGAATGCAATTGGCGGAGTAAATTATTATCTGACCATAAAACACCGAAACTCTATTGAAACATGGAGCAAGGATGGAAACTGGATAGTTTTTAATCAGGATACTTCATCTTATAACTTTATTACTTCAGCTTCAAAAGCATACGGAGATAATCAGAAGCTTGTAAATTCATCACCTGTCAGATATGCTATTATTAGCGGAGATATAAATCAGGATGGTGTTCTTGATGCATTTGATTTAAGCGGAATAGAAAATGATGCCGGTTCTTCAAACAGCGGATATGTGTTAACTGACCTTACAGGAGATGATTTTGTCGATGCAGCGGATCTGAGTATAATTGAAAATAATGTAACTCTCGGAGTATTTGCAGTTACTCCGTGATCAGATTTGAAAAATGTTCAATCATAGATTTTTAAATAATGATTTAAAAATTACCGGTCATTTTTGACTTTTAATATTTAGTCAGCCAAAGCCGGATAATAACACTTCCGGCTTTTTTTTATAAAATTATTTAATCGAATAGTTAAAACATTTCTTATCAGGAATTTCTATCTCTCATTAACTTTATAGTATGTATTTTCCTTATTTTGCTTTCAAACCATGGCTTTATTTCAAATGTATTGAAAGCATATCTACGGATGTTTTCAAGAAATATTTCTTTATGTTCATATTTTATAATTAATAAAATTATTTACAATTCAATCTCCTGAAAATCTTATTTTTTGATATTATTTTTACCGGGTTAAGTATTTAGCAAAATGAGACCTTTCTGACTAAGGATATTCCAGTGTATTAATAAAATAAACAGCGAAATTCTTTTAATTTTAGCTAATATGTAAATTTTGAAAGAAATGTTTAACTAAGAATAGGGGAAATTAGATTTCCATTCGTCACGAAAAAAAAATATTTTTGTAAAGAATATTTGAAACTCATCCGTCATCCCGAAACAGAGTTTATAATTTCTTTAAAATTTTTCTATCAGGGATGATGGAGGTTGTAAGCGATGCCGGCTGTATATTTAAAAATTTTAAACAGCCTCATTGCTGAAAACCTGTAGAAAGAATAAGTTATTTATTTATAAAAATTTTAAAAGGAGTTTAAATGAAAATTCCATCCAAATCCCTGATGTATTGTTTTATTATTTCAGTTTTAATAATTGTAACAGTCAATTCCGGTTTACAGGCACAGATATTCTGGAGCAGGTCAGCTCAGTTCTCCGGAAATTCATCAAGTTATGTTTCTGTCCCGAATTCAACTTCTTTGAATTTAACCGGCAGCTTTTCCATAGAAGCATGGGTGAATCCTGCAAACAACAGCACAAAAGGTGTAATTTCAAAAGGCGGATCATTAGGAACTTCCCTGAAATATGCAGTGAGGATCTCAAATTCAAGAGTTTCAATCATCACTAATGGTGCATCAAGACTTTCAAGCAAAACAACCAGTCTGATCCCTGTGAATACCTGGACTCATATTGCTGCAACATATAGTTCAATATCCGGCCAGTTTAAAATATTTATTAACGGACTTTTAGATTCATCTGCTACAATTGCCGGCTCGACTCCGACAACAAATACAGATTCACTTTTTATCGGAATCAGCGGAAACTCTACTCCATTCAACGGACAGCTTGACGAAGTAAGATTATGGAACAGGGAACTTAGTGCATCTGAAGTATCGCAGTATATGAGAACTACCCTGGGAACATCAAGCGGAATTTACAGCGGACTTGTAATGTCAATTGCTTTTCAGGGAGAGAATTCTACGGCTGACCCGTTTAAAGATATGTCAGGAAATAATAATAATGCTTTTGAAAGAAATGTTTTAACAACTTCTCCGTTAAATAATTTAGCGGGCGGTACATTTTTCAGACCTCTTCAGACAATTTCGCAGAATGAATGTATAGAACTGGACGGGAATGAAGATTATCTTGTGGGAAAAGATACTTCAACTATCAGTCCTGATACAGCAATAACTCTTGAATGCTGGGTCTATCCGAGGATCAATCAAGTCAGCAAATTGATTTCAAAAGGAAATAGTTATGCTCTGATCCATTCAGGTGGAAATTTTAATGCTGTAATTAACGGTGCAGTTCTTAACTCAGGTTCATCACTTCAGTTAAATCAATGGACTTATCTGGCATTTACATACAGATCTTCAGGAGCATATAATTTTTATGTTAACAGGAATAATGTAAATTCCGGTTCAGTTTCTCCTGCAAATATCAGTATTACAACAGATTCACTATATGTCGGAGGAGGACCGGGAATAATTGGTGATCTGAACGGTTATATGGATGAGGTCAGGATAACAAACAAAGCAAAGACGCAGGAGGAAATTTCAAAATTGATGTATGCGTCTCTTGATAAATTTCACGATCCGAACGCAATTCAGAAAAATATAAATTACGGGTTTGACGGAAACACTTTTGATAATGTTGGTGACGGCGGACCAAAACTATTGCTGAGAAATAATGCAAGATTCAGTCATCCCGGACAAATAGTTAATCAGCCTGTATCACCATTGAATCAGAATGATGAATTTAGTTTTACAAAAGGTTTTTACATTAAAACTGTAAATAAAAAAATCCCATTGTTTGGAACTTCGGGAACAATAATTGACAGTCAGATTGTAAATCTGAATGAGCAAATTTCAGATATAAATTTATTTGTTTCCATAAATCACACTGAATCATCTGACTTAGACATAGTTTTAATTGCCCCAAACGGTGATTCAGTGGTTGTATTTGGAAACAAGACAACAAACTCGCTTGATAATAATATCATTACAACATTTGATGACAATGCTGACAGTACTCTTGTCAACAACAGATATGCTTCATTTTATGCAAGGATAAAACCGGAGAACGGAATGAATTCTGTTT
>DAIPYE010000134.1:7681-9258 GCA_036782915.1 Bacteroidota bacterium
ATTCAAAAGGTACATGGAAAATCAGAGTAAGAGATGAGGTAAATACAAATACAGGAATGCTGTACGGCTGGGGTTTACAGGTCAATGAACAGGATTCAAGATCTAAAAATTTAAATCTGTCCTGTCTGATACAGGGAATGTATGATCCCGGAACAAATCTTCTGATACCTGACACATTAACAGTTAAACTTTTCCTTAACGGAATACTGCAGGGAACTGATAAAGGAATAGCCGGCATCGACGGAAAATGTCTGATAAGCTTTTATACAAACGGCATAGTTAATAACGATAACACTTTTTACATTCAGGTACTTCACAGAAATTCTGTTTCAGTTTACAGTAATTCGATTTTAAAATTTACAGATTCTGATGCATCTCTGGATTTTATAAGTTCAAATTCCGGAGTGATCGGACAGAATGAAATTAACGTGGATTTAAATCCTAACAGTTTTGCAATGTACAGTGGTGATGTAAATCAGGATGAAACAATTGACGCTTCTGATCTGAGTTTAGTAGAAAATGATGTTGCTTTATCTTTAAGCGGATATGTGAATACGGATGTAACCGGAGATAATTTCGTGGACGGAGGTGATTTGAGTATTGTTGAAAACAACATTGGGATAAGTGTTTCTGAGCCGTGAGACGGAAGACGTGAGACGGAAGACGTGATACGTATTTTAATTGGAATTTAATTTTGGAAAATCTTTCATCCTACAAATTATAAATTTTGTCTTAGTATATAATATTCCTGATGAATTATATTTGTAAAGAAAGTTTTTATTAAATTAAAATCAATTATATGAAAAAAATTACAGAAACATTAAAAGCAGCTGTCATTCTAAAATTTATTTTCATTCTATTTATTGTAAGCATTCTGAGCAAAGAGGGATTTGCATATCAGGACACAATAACACTCGGAGCACTTTCTGACAATACTTTATATGAAGATGCAGCTGGTACGATCAGCAACGGACAGGGGAAATATTTACATACAGGAAAGGGTAATACCGGACTAATCAGAAGAGCCTTGGTCAGATTTATGCTGGTAGAATTTGTTCCACCCTGTTCAAAAATTTTAAGTGTTACTCTTAAGATGCATTTATCAGGAGGGAGCACTGCCAATAAAACAATTCAGTTAAGAAGAATTACTGATTACTGGGGTGAGGGTAATTCTGATGCCCCGGGTCTGGAAGAAAACGGGACAGTGTCAACCTCTTATGACGCGACCTGGAAACATAAATTTTATAATTCTGATTTCTGGGCAAATGCAGGAGGTGATTATTCTGCTGTCTCAAGCGGCAATGCAGTGGTAGGAGCTCCCGGATTTTATACATGGGGTTCAACTCCTCAAATGGTAAGTGATGTGCAGAACTGGACGGACGATAATTCAACAGCAAATGGGTGGCTCTTACTTGGTGATGAGTCTGCTACTTCAACTGCAAAAAGATTTCATTCCAGTGAAGCAGATACTTTTTCATTTGTTCCTGAAATAACTGTTATATACAAGACAGCTAATTTTTCTCTTTATATGGAATCGTTAATTGAAGGATTCTGGGACGGAGCAACAATGGTAGATG
>DAIPYE010000135.1:0-3733 GCA_036782915.1 Bacteroidota bacterium
ATTTCCTTGATGCCCAGAAAACATTTGCAATGCTTTTGAAATATTTATATGAAAAAAAGGGATTAAGAGGAAAAGTTGTACGGGGTTTTTCGACAAGTGAGCTGATCAGAAAATATTGTGAGAAGAACGGAATTGAATTGGTTACTGTGCCAATCGGATTCAAGCATATTTCAAAAATAATGATCACGGATGATGTACTTATCGGAGCTGAAGAAAGCGGAGGAATCGGTATAAAAGGACATTTACCGGAAAGAGACGGAGTATATAACGGAATGCTGTATCTTGAGTTGCTTGCAGAATACGGTAAGAGCATTTCAGAATTAAAAAAAGATCTGGATAATGAATTCGGAAAATACTTTTATCAGCGAAATGATGTGAGGACAACGGAAGAGAAAAAATTAAAGACACTGGAAACCTGCAAAGCATTAAAAGCCGGCGATGAGATAGGCGGCAGGAAAATAGAATCTACTGATGATCTTGACGGATATAAATTCTTTTTCAGCAACGGATGGATAATTATCAGAGCTTCGGGAACAGAGCCACTGCTGAGAATTTACTGTGAGACAACCGGTACAGATGAAGTAAAAGAAATTCTGGATAAAACAATTAAACAGTTTGATTTATAATTTGAATTATAAAATGATAAAAATAAAAAGCCGGTATATTATTCTGATTTTGTTATGTTTGTTAATTTCCCCGGATATCTACTCACAGTTTAAGAGCAAGGAAAAAGAGAGCAATGAAGATCCGATGAGTAAAATTTTCGGGAGGCAAGGATCAACTGAAAGCAGCACAAAAATTAATGCTGATGCGCCGGATATTTTTGATAAAATCCAGGATCAGAGTTTCAGCACAAAATCAGTCCCAATTGAAGGCGCTATAGATGCAGATAAATATATAATCGGACCTAATGATTTATTTACGCTTGGGATTTACGGATTTGTAAATCAGATGATTCCAATTTCTGTATCGCCTGAAGGATTAATTATTGTTCCAACTATAGGTGCGGTAGATGTATCAGGATTAACTATAAATGAAGCAAAGCAAAAAGTTGTTACAGCAGTCAAGAATAGGTATTATTCAAGTGATGTAAGTTTTAGTTTGAATACTCCCAGGACATTTCTTATTAAAGTTTCCGGACTGACACAGGGTACATTTGAAGTTTCTCCCGTTACCAGGGTTTCTGAGATCCTGAAACAGTTGATATTTGATACATTAAATACATCAAGAGTATTCTACGAAAAAACAAACGAGAGAGAATTTTTTAACACACAGATTTCCCTCAGAAATATAGAGCTTTTAAGAAAAGACGGTACGATAATAAACGTTGATATTTATAAATATTTCCTCACAAACAAAGATGAAGATAATCCTTTTTTCCTTGAAGGAGATCTGTTAAAAATTCCTTATTTACAGTTAGATAAAAATTTCATTACGGTCGGAGGTGCTGTACAACTTGCAGGATCATACGAACACTCAAGTGGAGATGATCTTGAAACAGTGATCGGCATTGCAAGGGGATTTGACGTAAACGCGGAATCAGACAGTATAGTACTTTACAGACCATTCGGGAATACGGACGGCTATGATGTTAAAACTTTATCTTTTAATAACGATAAAAGTTTTAAAATAGAAAGATATGACAGGATCTTTGTAAAATATAAACTGAATTATCAGAAAAATCTTTCAGTACTGGTTTTAGGTGAGGTCTTAAGGCCGGGATATTATCCGATATCATACAAGAATACAAAATTAAAAGATGTAATTGATATGGCGGGAGGGCTGAGAGATAAAGCTTATCTTCCGTTAAGCATATTATTCAGGAATTATGATGAGGAGTATACCGCAAAAGATACTGCTGAAATAATTATTAATTCCAGAACGAATGATTTAATAAACTCCAGCATTGAATCAGCAAATTTTTCAATGGACATAAAAGCAAAAAGAAACAGAGTTATAGTTGATTTTGAAAAATTAATGCTGAAGAATGATGAATCACAGAATATAATACTTGAAAGCAAGGATATTGTTTACATTAATGATAACAAGAATATAGTATATATATTCGGACAGGTTTCAGCGGAAGGATATATCCCGTTCAAAAAAGGAGCTGACATAAATTATTATGTGAAAAAAGCCGGCGGGTACTCCATCGCTGCAGATGAAGATAATACAAGAATAATCAAATTCAATACCAGAGGCTTTTAAAAACCGGATGAAACAGCAATAGAATCAGGTGATTTTATTTATGTGCCGAAGGAAGTCGAAGTTCCATTTACGACGACCATGACTACTATAGCTCAGATAGCAGCGGTAATACTGGGGATATTGACAACGTACATTTTAATTAAGCAGAATCAGTAGCAGATAGATAACAGCTGACCGTTTATAAAAAACAAATATTTTAAATATTCAAGCATGGACGAGAAAGATAAAAGTGTAAATAATAGCATAGGATATTATGTTAAATTTTATTTGGTAAATAAGAAAATAATTTTAATTAGTGCTCTTTCAGGATTTCTGATTTCTCTTTTTCTGGTTTTATTTGTAATAGATCCAATTTTTTATTCTGCGGGCATTGTAAAGACTTCAAGTCAGAGTTCAGGAATGCAGAGTCTTATGGGGCTGGCAGGCGGAGCAAATCTTGATATTGGTGACCTCAGCAGTTTTGCCGGAGGCGGCGGAGCTACAAAGGAGCTGGCACTTTATACTCAGATTTTACTCAGCCGAAGAGCCATTGAAGAAGCAATAATAAAATTCAATATTATTGAGGAAGAAGATTTCAAATATATGTTTGATGCAGTAAAGTATTTCAAAAAAGAAGTTATGGAGCTGAATCAGGATAAGATGGCAGGCACACTTGAGATCGGAATTTTTGATAAAAATCCGGGGAAAGCCAAGGAGATGGCAGATTTTATGATTTATCAGTTAAATAAGATTCATGCTGAAATGAGTGTTCAGAATGCAAGAAACAACAAGGAATTTCTGGAAGACAGATATTCATCAGTAAAAACTGATTTAAAGAATAAAGAAGACAGTTTAATCTATTATCAGAATAATTTTGGATTATCACCGGATATATCAATTCAGGCTGCTTTGAAAGTTGAGTTTGAACTTGAAGCTGAAATAAAAAGTGAGGAACTCAAACTTGAAATACTGAGAAATTATCTTTCATCCGGTGAACCGGAAATTAAGACGCAGGAAATAAAAATTGAAGCTTTAAAAAAGCAGTTAAATGAAATTCAGCAGACACCAGCCAACAGAAGTTCGGTTTTGGGGCTTAAAGGCTCTCCGGATGTTGTAATGAATTTTATTAGACTAAAAAGAGATGTTGAAATCCAGAATAAAATTCTCACAACTATAATACCACTACTGGAGCAATCCAAAATAGAAGAAAAGAAAGAGACACCTACCGTAATAGTTCTTGATACTCCAAATGTACCGGATAAAAAAACCAAACCAAAGAGAGCAACAATTGTTGCGGGAGCAACTTTCCTTTTCGGATTTCTTACATTTTTATTTCTGATATTCAGAGTCAGGTGGAAAGAATTCAAAAGCAGCATAAATATTTAAATTATGTCAGGAAATTTTCAGTTAGATGAAAAATTAATTTTAATTTTTTTGTTAATTGTTCCGTTACAGACATAAGTTTATTCTTAATATTTAAATCATCTGGATTTGTTGCAAAACTACTTAAGGTCGTTTCAAATCGTGAAAATAATGCTGTAAAACT
>DAIPYE010000135.1:3743-8804 GCA_036782915.1 Bacteroidota bacterium
AGCCTGACAATTCCTTCCATACATTTTCTGAATGATATTTCAGTTAAAATTTTTATTTTTATTTCTGTGCTGACTATCGGATTTACATTTTCAAAATTAGTTTCTCTTAAAATTAATACTCCGGGTTTTCTGGAATTTTTATTCCTTATGCTTTTAACAGCATTTTGCATTACCTGTTTTTATATTAATCTTGAGAATAATCTTAACTCATATTCACTTTTCAGTATACTGACTTATGTAATAAATTTTGTATTATTTTTTTTTATACTTGGAAAAAATTTCAGAATAAACACTACTAAATTTGATAAGTTTACTGATATTATTATTTACTTTGCTATAGTCTTGTCATTGATCTCATTAATTTTTTATATTCAGGGTATACATTTTCTTTCATTATACAGTCATACTTCAGCCGGATTATTTGGACATCCAAATACTACTTCAATGTTTTACACAATATCCATACCTGTTTTGTTTTATAAATATTTCACAAAAAGAATTTCAAATGTGGTATTTACGTGTCTTCTTATTTTATTCCTTTCAGTTCTTTTACTGACCTTAAGCCGTGCCGGGTATATAGGAGTCGGTGTCGGAATATTAATTTACACGTTTTATAAATCAAGGACGTTGTTTGTATTTGTAAGCATTTTGGTAGCCATCGTTGCAATGACTATTGTGCTGGATTTTGCTTCGTCAAAAGTTGACAGCTCTGCTTCCAGATTGTTACTTATTCTTTCAGCAATAAGTGTTATTACCAGAAGCAATTCATCTTTGATGTGGGGTTATGGTCCGGTAAACGGAACTAATATTTTTATTCAGGAAAAGTTTTTTTTTGGAAATGAACCTGTTCCCAATCCGCATAATTTATTGCTTCAGCTTTCAATTCAGTTCGGATTGATATTCACATTACTTGCAGTCTTAACGGTTATAGTTCTATTTGTAAAAGGAATGATATTAAAATTCAGAGACGAGAGATTTAAATATGATCAGAGATTAAGTTTATGTCTTACAATAATGTTATCTTTAATTGTTCAGAATTTTTTTGAAGATGTTTTGGTAAATCCTATTTATTATGTAATGCCAGTTTTTTTTATTTTCAGCGGATTTGTTTATTACTCAATAAAATTAAAAAATAAATTTATTCCTGTTGCTATTCAATAATTTAAAATAATTGTTGCTCGAATTTTCCTGAATTATTAAATGGATTTGTTTATAACATTATTCTATCAAATTTTATTAATTAAAACTTACTGAAAAATCAAAGAAATATTCAAAGCCAGTTATAAAATTTTATTTATGACCGGCATAAATTTCATAACAGGGTTTTTAAAAAACAAGATTTATGCAATTTATCTTGGACTGAGTGGTCTTGGAGTAATTTCACAGTTTACATCTTCGATCAGTTTTCTAACATATCTGCTTCCGCTGGGTTTTCCGGTGGGTATAACACAGCTGATAGCGCAATCAAAAGACAAAGATAAATCCTTTACGACTGAAATTATTTATACTGCATTTGTTATCCTTCTCCTGCCGGTTCTCTTAACATTTTTCACGGTTTTCTTTTTCTCAAGTAATATTTCCATTTTTCTTTTCAATGAAGTCACATATTCCGGATATATTAAAATTCTGAGTATTGTTATACCATTCCTGGTTTTTTTTTCAGTGATAGAAGCAATATTGAAAGGACTGGGAAATATAAGTCTTTATGTGAAATCACTGGTTTTGTCTTCTGTCGTTTCATTTATTGTTTCAATTCCTCTTGTAATTATTGCCGGAATAAGAGGTGCTGCAATTGGATTAACAGTTAATTACATTTTTTTTGTTCTATATTCACTATATAAATTCAGAAAATCCGGACTAGGAGAATTTAAACCAGCAAACCTTAAATTCAACAAAAAAATATTAAAGCAAATACTAAAGATCGGAACTGCTTTTCTTGTTGCCGGAGCTATGTATCAGCTTTCACTCGTAATAATGAAAAGAATGGTGATTGAAAAATACGGTCTTGACGGAAGCGGTTTGTTTCAGAGTATTTTTAATATTTCACTTTTTTATTTCGGTTTCATATTTACGTCAATGTCGAGTTATACTTTTCCAAAAATTGCCGGATTGTTCAATAATACAGATCTGACTTCTGAGCTTAACACAACAATAAGGTTTATTTCGCTTGTAATGGTTCCGTTGATCTTAATACTTGTAGTATTCAGAAACATAATTATATTGATATTATATACACCGGAATTTTTAATAGCAGAACCGTTTTTTCAGTTTCAGTTTCTTGGTGACTTTTTTAAAGCTCTCTCATGGGTTCTGGGAATTTGGCTTATTCCAAGATCAAAAATATTTTTTTTCCTGCTTTTTGATATTTTACTTAATTTAAATCTGATTTTCATATTCAAGTATCTTCTGGATTATACGGAATTCGGAATAAAGGGAGCTTCTTTTGCATATATGGCAGCATATATCATACACTTTCTTTTTAATTTAATATTATCACGCAAGACAATAGGGTTCAGATTTACAAAGAAAAATCTGAATCTGATTTTTTCAAGCCTAACAATAATAATAATTCTTACATTTTTGTCTTTTCAGAATTTCACATACGGCTATGTATTGTTTTTACCTGTGTTTTTAGGCTGGCTATTTTTAAATTTATCAATGGATGAAATTAGAGGAATGAAAAAAGTTCTTAAAAATTTTCTTAAATCAAGAATTAACATTAAAGACAATACTCAATAAATCAATTGTAAAATAAAGAGTCGTGAATCTGGAAACAGATATTCCGCAAATTTCTAATATATGGTTTCTATTATAGTACTTACATTTAACAGGTTCAGTTTATTATGCAAGACTTTATCATCATTAATTGAACAGACATATAAAGATTTTGAGATAATTGTTGTAAATGACGGTTCGACTGACGAAACAGTAAATCTGGAATCATATTTTTTCGATAAGAGAATTAAATTATTTAATTTAGAAAAAAAAAATAATCTTGCAAAACTAAGAAACTTCGGAGTACAGCAATCTGAAGGTGAGTGTATCGCATTTTGCGACGATGATGATTTATGGATTAAATCAAAACTGGAAATTCAGATTGAACAATTAAAAAAGTACAATTTTGTATGCTCAAATGCAAAACTAATAGATATTAATGATAAAATAATAAATAATAAGTATTTGCATTATGACAGCTCATGTATGATTACAACTAAGGATTTATTGCTTAATAATATGATTATGCCTTCATCAGTTGTTTTTTACAAAAATATTCTGAAAGATGATAAACCTTTTGATGAAAAAAGTTACATAAATTTATGCGAGGATTATAATTTATGGATAAAATTATCAGGGATTGTTAAGTTGTATTTTTTTAATGAAGAACTTATTCTTCATCGTGTTCATAACAGCTGGGCAAGGAGTTTCAATCATTCGCAGCAGATTTATGTCAATCATATAAGTCTCATTAAACCGTTTACAGATAATCCCGACATTGAAATCAGAAAAGCAGCATATTTAAGTATAATAAATAATAAAATTTACAAAATTAAAAATTTATTAAATCACAACAAATATGCTGAAGCACTAAATGATATTTCGGGATTTTTGCTGATGCTTATAATTCCGGGTTATTTAGCCGCATTCATTAAAAGGTTGAAAATGTTTTTATTTAAAAGGTAAGGACTTAAAGTCCTGTTTATTCAATCTGCAAATTTCCTGAAATTAAAAACGTAAACAGGTTAAATGAAAATACATTTTACTTAAATCAGATAATGAATCAGATAAGTATAATTATATTGAATTACAACACAACTGAATTCACAAAGAATTGCCTGAAATCAATACTAGCATTTAAAGATGATTCTGTGAAGGAAATTATTGTTATAGATAATTCATCTTCCGACAGGTCAATTGAAAACCTGAAAAATGGATTTCCAAACGTAAAGTATTTTTTCAGAAATTTAAACGACGGATTTGCTGGCGGTTGTAATTTCGGAGTTTCAAAGTCTTCTGGAGATTTTATTTTGTTTCTAAATCCTGATGTATTAATAAAGGAAAATATTTTTTTGAAACTTGCAGATTTTCTGAATAAAAATGTAAATGCCGGAATACTAAGCGGAGTAATGAAAGATGAGAACGGAAACGTTGAATATTTTTACAATGACTTTCCGGATATCGGCTGGGAAGCGGGAGTTTTGTATCCGCCGATTCTTAGAAACAAGATTGAAAAATTAAATTCAAAATCAGAACTTTTTAAAAAGAATGACTTTTCGGCGGACTGGTTTCACGGTTCATTTATGTTTATGAGGAAAAGTGATTTTATCAATGCAGGCTGTTTTAATGAGAATTATTTTATGTATTATGAGGATGTAGAGTTATCTTACAAATTTAAAAAAAAACTTGGAAAAGAAAATATTTGCATTCCGGAAATTAGTTACTATCATTCAAAGAAATCATCTCTGGCTAATGAGTTAAATGATGACTTGTATACTTTCCATATTAACAGAAGCAAGCTTATATTCATAAGAAATTACGGTTTTTTCCAAAGAACCGGAATTTATTTAACCGGATTGCTGAATATTTTTTCAAGAATATTGATATTACCGTTTTGGAGTAAATACGCAGACAGGAAATTACAAAAATTCAAACAGCTGTTGAAAATATTAAAACTGTATTTCAGCAATTCATATCTTTTATCCAGCAAATTCGAGTATATAAGAAATTAGGATTTGAAAAAAGTATTACTTACAATCAACAACAGCAGATTAAGCGGAATTGAAAAATTCACACTTCTCCTAACTGAATATCTTGATAAGGAAAAATATTCAGTGACAGTTGGAGTTCCGGTTTACGGGCCGCTTTGTGAAGTATTTCAAGAGAATAAAACTGATTACTTTATTTTCAACAACGGCAGGGCGGGGAGTTTTACTTTCAGTGGAATTTATAATATGTTCAGGCATCTTCTTAAAAATAAATATGATGTGATACATGCTCAGGCAGGAATTGTCCCTTGTGTGCTTGGAAATTTTTTTAACAATGTGCTTCTTATAGAGCATAAAC
>DAIPYE010000135.1:8814-9178 GCA_036782915.1 Bacteroidota bacterium
GATCTAAACTATGCTAATAATTAGTTAAAAGCCATTATATATTCCAAAAATGTTTCATATTTGCGGCCTGGAGGCAATATTGTTGTGCTTCAGGTGTTTAAATACTTAAAACAAAAATGAAATTCATGAAACTGGCATATGAAAAGTCGAAAAAGTATTTTACAGATTACACTCTTACAGGCTGTAAAAAAGATAAACTGGTGCTTCATGAAAAGTTTAATTATAAAGCAGATAAAGTAATAACAGTTTATAACGGACTGGAAGAAGAAACAGAAGTTATTAGAAAAGCAAAAAATGGGAAGGTAATAATAGGTACCATCGGAAGACTGACATATCAGAAAGGTCAGGAGTATTTTATAGAAGC
>DAIPYE010000136.1:0-9152 GCA_036782915.1 Bacteroidota bacterium
AGAGTGGATGCAGTTTCAGGTGAAATTATTACAAAAAGAAAAACGAAAAAGAAATAGATACTTTAGCACTAACCTTTCTTTTTCAATTCTTCCATTAACTGCAGGATCAGAGTATTTTGACTTTCTAAATTTTCAAGAATGGTTTCTATTTCAGCTTCAGCTTTTACATTAATCTTGAAATCATTTTCAGCGCGGGCATCTGAATGATCTGACTGCATATTCTGTCCGATCATGATCAGTGGCATTAAAAAGATCTGAATTACATTTGATACGAAAAGCCAGAGAACAAAACCCGGATAAGGGTCAAATCTAAAATCTTTCGGTGCAAGAGTATTCCATCCCAGCCATGCAATGGTCCAGACAAAAACAATTATAAAAAACCCCATGCTACCGACGTGATTTGTTATCCACAGAGCAATTCTGTTCAGTTTTGACTGATTCTCCTTATAAACTTCATTGAAGTTTTGAATGGGCTTAAAATGTTCTCTGATCTCTTTTAATGTTCTTAATGCCGGATGATTCATTTTATTTACATTTAAAAGTTAATTAAAATTTATTTTAAATCTTTGAGTCCTTGAATTCTCACGAATATTAAATCAAATATTTAAAAACAGTATAAAAGCATAATCATCTAAACAACTGAATATTGATTAATGAAGAATGTTTATACCATGAGAATGATTTAATTTTTGTAAAATAAAGTTTATGCGAGAATTTTGAAAGACTTTATAGAAACTTAATTATTATTTAAATTAATTAAAAAATAAAACATGAATATTAAAAATGATAAGCAAAGTTTGATTGAGTGGATTTCCTCTCTTGAAGACGAATCTATAATTGAAACGATTAAGGAATTTAAAGAAAGTTATTCGTCAAAGAAAGATTGGTGGGATGAAATCTCTGAATCCGAAAAAAACTCTATTGACAGGGGTCTGAAAGACGCAGAAGAAGGAAGAGTCATTCCTTATGAACAGGTAAAGGAAAAGTATAAGAAATGGATTTCAGAATAAGCTTTACCTTAGAAGCATCTGCTCAATTAGATCAAATTATTAATTTTTTAAAAGATGATTGGTCAGAAAAAACTGCAAAGGAATTTTTATTAAAAATAAATTCAAAGTTAAATTTCATTAATGAATTTCCCTTTCTATATCATCTTACAGAATATAGAGAAGATGTTCGTAAATGTGTTGTTGCAAAACAAGTTTCATTATATTATGAAATAAAAGAAAATGGTATATTAATTTTATCTGTATTTGATTCAAGACAATCTCCTGAAAATCTTAAATTATGAGTAACAAATATATTTATTTTCTGAAACAAATTATATAAATAGAGGATGCGAAGAATTTGTAAGCATTTATTTATATACATCCGGATTTTTTTCCTTACTTAATTTCTATTTATTTTACACGTGTCTAATTTACTGATTCTTATAGTGTAAGTCTAAATTTTTAATCTGAGGAAAGGAATGTGGTGTTTTAAAACTAATTTTTTTTAATATGGAACTCTTCTCCAACCGGTTACTTTGTTATATCTCCATACCATCTCATCTGCCGCTGGAAATTGAATAGAAAAAGTAAGTTCTGCAGCACTCTCATATTTATAAGAAATGTCAAACCAACCCATGTTAGAACATGGAATATATTCTAAATATTTTGGAGTTAGCATTAATAAATCTTTAGGATATTTTGCATTATCTTGTTTATAAAGTTCAAGGGCATTTATTATTTTCTCAGCTTTACCTTTAGAAAATTCTGCTTGTAAATTTGAAATTAAAGTTCCACCTGCAATTCCTACGATACAAATTAATGTTATTAATAAAAAATATTTAGAAATATCAATTTTTTTTCTAATTAATAATTCCATTACTGAAAAGATTGAAAATAGGACCAGAGAAAACATTATTATTAAAAACATAATGAAAGTAGAATTGAACCAAAATATATAACGATATTTTACTTCTATCAATAAAGCAATGACCCCACCTATTAGAAATATATAGAATGCAACTTTGTACGTAAAATTAATACGTAGCTTTTCAATATTCATATCATTTAAAACAAATTAACATTTTTTAAAATCCTTTGGCTAAATTTCAGTTACTTACGGTGAAACTTAAACTCGTTACTATTCTCCAGATTCGTATTTTATAATTCACATCTTCCAATCGAGATATTGGGAAAAAGGAGTTTAAGAATTTAAGATTTCTAAGGAACAATTTGGGAATAATTACCTATTTCACATCATCTTTCATCTTCTTCAGAATATTCATGGCATCGATGGGAGTGATAACATTCAGATCAACCTCTTCAAGCATTTTTCTTAACGCTTCATCTCTGAATTCTGTCACAGCTGATTCGAACATATTGATCTGAAATTCATCCTTATGCTGCCGGCGGTATTCTTTATCTTCCAGTGAACGGAGAATTTCTTTTGCCCGTTTTGTTACGGAGTCAGGCATTCCCGCCATTTGCGCAACCTGTATCCCGTAACTGTGATCGGCAGTTCCTTCCGTTATCTTTCTTAAAAAAATAACTTTATCATTATACTCTCTTACATCGACACGGAAGTTTTTTATTCTTTTGTAAAGATCTGCAAGCGCATTAAGTTCGTGATAATGTGTGGCGAATAATGTTTTGGCTTTTACGTTTGGATTCTCATGCAGAAATTCCGTCATCGCCCATGCAATTGAAATACCGTCATAAGTGCTCGTTCCTCTTCCAATTTCATCAAGCAATATTAAACTTTTCGAAGTGGCATTATTGAGAATGTTTGCAGCTTCATACATTTCAACTAGAAAAGTACTTTCGCCTTTTGCAATATTATCCGATGCGCCGACTCGTGTAAAAATTTTATCCACAATCCCTAAGACAGCGCTTCTTGCCGGAACAAAACATCCGATCTGAGCAAGTAAAGTTATCAGTCCCACCTGCCTTAAGTAACTTGACTTTCCGCTCATATTAGGACCGGTGATAATTATGATCTGAGTTTCATCAGAGTTTATAAAAGTATCATTAGCAATATATTTCTCTCCGGCGGGAAGCAATCTTTCTATGACGGGATGCCGGCCCTCTTTGATAATGAGCTCGGAAGTTTCATTCATCTCAGGCATGGAATAATTATAAACTTCAGAAACCTCAGCAAAACTTATCAGCGAATCAAGTGTTGCGATCAGAGATGCATTTTTCTGAATCTGATCCGTAAATTCCAGTATAGAAATTCTCAGGTCATTAAAAATTTTTCTTTCCAGATCGCTGATCTTTTCTTCCGCATTTAAGATCTTTTCTTCATAAACTTTCAGTTCGTCCGTAATAAATCTCTCTGCATTTACAAGAGTCTGCTTCCTTACATAATCGGATGGAGTTTTATCAAGATTGGATTTTGTGATGATAATGTAATATCCGAAAACTTTGTTGAAATCAACTTTCAGTGAACCAATACCTGTCCGTGCACGTTCCTTGCTTTGAAAATTCTCGATCCATGTTTTTCCGTTCAGTAGAATATCTTTCAGTTCGTCAAGTTCATTGTCAAAACCTTTATTGATAATGCCGTAACTATCCGCTCCTGTCACAAAATTCTCATTAATACATTTTCCGATCCTGACTATAAGTTCATTTATCTCGATTAAATTTTCGCTTAAAGATTTTACAGAAGATGATGTGAATTTTTTAAGTTTTTCCTTTATCTCAATTATTTTATTAAGTGAAATTCTTAACTGAACAATATCTCTTGCTACAACTTTTCCGGTAGAAACTTTTGAAAGAAGTCTTTCCAGATCAGCAACTGATTTCAGGTCTTCAACAATTTTTTTCCTGTCATTCTTATTTTCAAAGAAATCTTTTACTGCATTAAGTCTTTTCTCGATTTGCTCCTTTTTTTTCAAAGGTCTTGATATCCATTTCTTCAGCAGCCGTCCGCCCATTGCTGTTTGTGATCTGTCAAGTATGGAGATAAGTGTTCCTTCCCGTCCGCCTTCGGCAATGGAAGAAGTTATTTCAAGATTTCTTTTTGTTGAAGGATCGAGAATTATATAATCCGTGAAATCGTAATTATAAATTTTCTTAATGTGAACAAGATTGTTCTTCTGTGTTTCATTAAGATAATTCATGATACATCCCGCCGCGATGATACCTTCATTCATTTCATCAATGCCAAAACCTTTAAGCGATTGTGTGCCGAAATGATTTGTCAGAACTTCCTTTGCATAATCCAGATTAAAAACCCAGTCATCCACTTTAGTAAAATAAAACTTTTTACCCTGAACATTGAATGTTGCATCAGGGTCATAATTTAATTCTTTGAGCATAATTTCTTTACCGCGTTTTGGAATAAGAATTTCGGAAGGGTAGATCATGTCAATTTGCTCAGAGAGGTTTTTTATATGAATCTGGGAAGTAGCGAATTCACCGGTGGAAACATCACAGAAAGAGAATCCGCAGACATTATCTTTTATATAAATTGCAGCGAGGAAGTTGTTTGATTTATGTTCCAGTAATTTCTCGGAGAAGTTTGCGCCGGGAGTTACAACTTCAATAACATCACGCTTCACAATTCCTTTGGCAAATTTCGGATCTTCCATTTGTTCACAGACTGCAACTCTGTATCCGGCTTTTACAAGTTTCGGAAGATAATTATCGAGAGCGTGATGCGGAAATCCTGCCAGTGGAACTTCAGATGCAGCTCCGTTTGATCTTTTAGTAAGAGTAATTCCCAGAACTTTGGAAGTTGTTACAGCATCTTCTTCAAATGTCTCAAAGAAATCTCCCATACGAAAAAGCAGAATCGTATCCGGATACTTATCCTTTATCTTCCGGTACTGCCTCATTAATGGAGTTTCTTCTTTCATAGTATCTTCACAAAGAGTAAATATTTTTTAATAATAAATTGAATTATATAAAAACCTTTTTTAAAAATTTAAAATCAAGATAAAATCTAAAGAGTCGTGAAGAAATCTATTGCAATATTTCCTTCCCGGTATTTTTTAAAATTGTTCAAATAAATTAAAAACCTCAAAGTATTAAAAACACAAAGTTTTAACAATTAATACTAAAATACTTTGAGCCTTTGATTCTTCGAGGCCAGTTGCCTGAAAGTTAAATACAGTTTTCACTGTGCGGGTAAATTTATTTATAATATCAATAATGCCTGATCTTATCTTTCAGATATTTATTCATCAGCTCTCTTCCTCTGAAAATGTGAGCTTTGACAGTGCCGAGGGGCAGTTTCATTTTCTTTGCGATCTCTTCATATTCAAATTCCTGTTTATGTCTGAGCACTATTACTTCCTTATATTTTGGCGGCAAAGATTCAATTGCTTCATCAAGGATCTTTCTCATTTCCGAATCCATGATCTTTTTATCCGGCTTGTTTTCATGATCCGGGATTTCAAATTTATAATCACTGTCATCTCCTTCAATTTCCTTATCAATGGAAAAAGTACGGAGCTTTTTTTTCCTCAGATAATCGATAGCATTATTAGTGGCGATCTTAAAAAGCCATGTAGAAAACGCAAACTGTTTATCGAAATTCTGCAGAGAGTTAAATGCTTTAATGAATGCTTCCTGAGTGAGATCTTCCACATCTTCTTTTTTGGAGATCATTCGGTAAACAAGATTATAAATAAGCTGATAATATTTCTTCATAAGCTTATCATAAGAAGCCTGATTGCCAGCCAGTGCGCTGTCTATCAGTATCGCATCATCAGCCTTGGATTTGCTGGGAAATGTAACAGGATTCTTAATTTCCATTAACGGCAGAGAATATTGAATGGTATTTTAAATAGTTTTTTCATCCGTTAAAAATTACATCTATTTGAAACGAATATCAATAAACAAATGTGATGCAGAAATATGTTTTTAGAATATTTCATGTAAATGTTGAGATTACAAAAAAAATCATATCAGAAGATTACTGAATCAGCTCCAATGCTTTAAAATTCTTTAAAATACAAATTAATTCAGTTAAGTTTATTGTTTATGTAATTGAATATTCTTAGATTAAAATAGAAAAGAATTATCAAAAATGGAAAAAACAAAATTTATATTTTGGTTTATTATCACTTCATCAGTTTCATTCTCAATTAACCCCGGTAAACTCTGCGCTCAGTCAAACTGGAAGTGGCAATCTCCGAATCCTACTTCAAACACTTTAAATTCGGCATATTTTGTCAATGAAAACAAAGGCTTTGCCGGTGGTGAAAATGCATTTGTTAAAACGACAAATGGCGGGGTGAACTGGGTCAGTATAAATTTAGAAACAAACATTTACATTAACTCAACTTTTTTTGTTTCCCCGTCAACAGGATGGATCACCGGAGATTCCGGAAAGATTTTCAGGACAACTAATGAAGGAATTAACTGGAGTTCTCAATTCAGCGGTTACACAAAACATCTGAATTCAGTATTTTTTATTTCATCTGATACCGGCTGGATAGTCGGAGATTCGGGGAAAATTCTGAAAACAAATAACGGTGGTCAGAACTGGATAAGTCAGATTAACAATAATTTCAATGATTTAAAAGATGTACAGTTTATATCTTCACTAACCGGCTGGGCAGTTGGCTCCGGAATTGTTTTAAAGACAACTAACGGAGGTATTAACTGGAGTTTATATGAAAAAGGAATTGATGCATATTTTAATTCAGTTAATTTTATTTCAAAGGACACCGGCTGGGCGGTTGGAGGAACATCATCGTTTACTGGCGGTGTAATTTATTATACTTATGATGGAGGAGAAAACTGGATCATGCATTATGAGAATTTTTATTTCGGCAGACTTTATTCAGTTCAATTTACTTCACGCGATACAGGATATTGTGCGGGAGGAGCTCCATTTGTTCAGTCATTATTGAAAACTACTAACGGCGGAATGAATTGGTTTTCACAAGCGGATTCATCGGAAAATTATTTATTTTCATCTTATATGAATTCATCTTCAACCGGTTATGCAGTCGGGAGGAATGGATTAATTCTTAAAACAATTAACGGAGGAGAAAACTGGATCTCACAAAGATCTGGATCTTTATTTGTATTTAATTCAGTGTTTTTTGTAAATAAAAATACGGGATGGGCGCTTGGATATGATATATTCAATACAACTGACGGTGGAGAAAACTGGAATAAGCAATTATCATTATATCCTTCTCAGATCAAATCATCATGGTTTGTTTCACCATCAACCGGTTATGCGGTAGGAGTTAATAAAATTCACAGAACTACCAACGGCGGGATAAACTGGACTTCTCAAACTTTCCCTGTAACAACATCATTAAATTCAATTTCATTTAGTTCTCCGGTTTCCGGCTGGGCAGTAGGATACCAGGGTGAAGCTTTTAAAACAACTAATGGAGGAGATAACTGGATTCAAATTAATTTAGGAGCTTCTCATTTATTCTCTGTCTATTTTGTTTCTAAAAATGTGGGATGGATATCAGGATCAGGAGTATTAATTAAAACAACGAACGGTGGAAATAGCTGGATATCTCAGTTCACAGGTTTTAACGGAGGATTTTCAAACATGAGTTTTATTTCTGAAAATACAGGATGGATAGCAGGAGGCGGAATTATATTGCATACGACAAACGGAGGTAATAACTGGATTTTCCAATCATCCGGAATTTCAAACAGCATAGTAACTATCCAGTTTACAACTCCAAATGACGGCTGGGCTTCAAGCGGATCTTCGGTTATTAAAACTTCAAACGGAGGAGTGAACTGGGTTGTACAAACTGATATTCCAATACATGGATTTTATTCTATGTTTTTTACTTCACCAGACAACGGGTGGGGAGTAGCTTATGCAGGGACAATTTTGAAATACAATAAAATAATAATTTCAGAAAATGAAACAGAAACTTCTATTCCTGATATTTATTATCTTTCTCAGAATTATCCAAATCCATTTAATCCAATTACGAAATTAAAATATGGGATCTCGAATTCCGGATTTGTAACTTTAAAAGTTTATGATATACTTGGTAATGAAGTTGCAACTCTGATAAATGAAAACAAAGTTCCGGGAAATTATAAAGAAGTGTTTGATGCAGGCAGATTTCCGAGCGGAGTATATTTTTATCAGTTAATTACAAATGAATTTGCAGATACAAAAAAAATGTTACTAATAAAATAATTTTTCTATCATTATGAAAAAATTTTTGACGGTTATATATTTTTTAAATATCTTTAGTTTAAATTTATACTCACAGACAAACTGGGCTTATATGAATACAAATACGACACCTCATTTGCTAACATCTGTCTCTTTTGTTAATCAATTCACAGGCTGGACTGTAGGATTTAATAATATACTGAAAACTACAAACGGGGGAATCAACTGGATACTTCAATCCTGTCAGACACAAAACGCCCTTTATTCAATTTATTTCACATCTGTTAATAACGGCTGGGCAGTGGGGGATTCGGGGAAAATTTTCAAGACATCTAATTCCGGACAATTATGGTTACAGCAGAAATCAGGAATAAAATCAAGATTAAAATCTGTTTTTTTCATTAACTCGGACACTGGTTGGGCGGCGGGTGATTCTTCAAAAATTATCCGGACAACTAATGGAGGCATAAACTGGTCTTTAAGTATTTTGCCAATTCAGACAAATATTTATTCCGTATTTTTTACTTCACATTTAACAGGTTATGTTTCCTGTCAGAGCGGTAAAGTTGGAAAAACTGTAGATGGCGGAATAAGCTGGGTTATACAATCAACAACTTCAACACAAACACTTTATTCAGCATATTTTGTCTCGAATGATACAGGATGGGTTGCAGGCAGCAACGGCGCAATGCTGTTTACAAAAAACGGAGGACAAAACTGGATTGTACAATCAACGGGATTAACAATTCATTATCTATCCGTAAAATTTTCAAATAGCAGTACCGGTTGGGCTGTCGGGAATAATAACAGGATGGTTAAAACAACAAATGGCGGGACAAACTGGACAATTCAGATTCTGGGAACAAACACCAATGCTGTTTTTTATGATTTAGATTTTATAACTCCTCAAAATATCTGGGTAGTTGGTGGAAACGGTGAGATTTACAATTCCACTAATGGCGGGAATAATTGGTTTTTATTTACTCAAAATCTGACTAATAAAGAATTCAAATCAGTTTATTTTATCTCACAAAACACCGGCTGGG
>DAIPYE010000137.1:0-6285 GCA_036782915.1 Bacteroidota bacterium
TATGGCAGCAAATACTCTTCCCACTCCCGGAGATGTCTCAGCGCCGGCATAGTATCCGCCAGTAAAAGCTCCGGCAACTAATCCTATCCATGAACCGATATTTACAGAACTTTTTCTATAACCTATTTTGCTGATACTATTTATATTAATATCTGTACCGGATGATGTATTACCTGATGATGCGCTTATCAGACTGTCGTTTATAAAAACAATTTTGTACACCTGATCAATTGTTTTAAGAATGTATTTAATTTTAGGCAATGTTGAATTTGAATCTTTGTTTATCTTAAATTCATTTTTATATGAAATTGAATAAATGTCTGAATAATATATTTTACTTTTGACTGACTGTGAATAAATTGCTGTACCTGCGAATAATAAAATAATAATTATTGCATATTTTATATTTAACGTTTTCATTTTAACCTCTTTTTTCTATACTAATCCAAATAATCTGCTAATTCCGAATACCAAAATTGTGTTAAAATTCTCAGTTGCTAGTATTAATGTTTTCTGTTGTTTTTATTTTTGTCAATCCGGAGAATTCTTTTCAGCTCGCTTTTTTTATCTAAAGAATTTTTTCGCATATAAAAAGTATCATAAGAATCTATGTTTGCACCAATATTACCCCCTATTATACCTCCGATTATGGCACCGACAGGTATTCCGAAAACAGCTCCAATTGCACCCGGATCAATATAAAACCATCCTTTTACAGGATTATCTTCTTCTGTTGATTTTCCTAATGCATAACCGATTAATCCTCCGGCTAAAACTCCTGCTGCAATTCCTATAAAGGTTCCTACCAATGAATATGACCCGCTTTTAATACTGACCTGTCTGATTTTATTTATTTCCAGTTTTAAATCAGATTTTTGGTCATAGGAAATATTTATCAAACTGTCACTTAAAAACCTGATTTTATTTATATCTGCAACGGATACCAAATTCGGGATAAATGTTTTTTGACCGGTTTCCATGCTTGTATTGACCATTATCCCGTTTTCATAATTAAGTTTAATATCATTCATATAATATATAATTCCGGAGTCAGACTGTGAATAACTTGCAGAACCTGTGAATAAGAATATCAGGATTGCCAAGCTATTTATAATTAGAGTTTTCATTTTATATATCTCCTTTGCTTTTTCTTTATATAAATTATTTATTCTTACATTTCCAATTGTCAAACTATTGTCAAAAGCTTGTAAAAATTTTGTAAAAAAATTGAAATATCAATAAAAAAGATCCCATCCCTTTTACAGAATGAGATCTGATTTATTTTTAATACCAATCAACCAATAAACCAATGTACCGGTCTGTTACTTTGTCAAAATCATTCTTTTTGTCTGAATGAATCCGTCCGTTTCAAGTTTGTAAAAATAAACTCCGCTTGAATAATCAGATGCATTCCATTTAACCGAATATGTCCCTGCATCCTGTTTTTCATTAACAAGATTTATCACTTCTTTACCCAGCATATCATAAATTTTCAAAGAAGTAAATCCGCCCGACGCAAGTTCATAGCTTATGGTCGTTGACGGATTAAAAGGATTTGGATAATTATCTTTCAATTCAAATATAAATTTCAGCTTATCAGACTCATTTTCCAATGCAATCTCATCTCCGTTAGCGACTTCCTTTATTCTTCCTTCCGGTGAATAAAATAATATCCTGAGCTTTCTTACATAATCTTTTAATCCTGTGTATTCAGCTGTAGGAAGTATGACAATGTTTTCAACTTCCACTCCTCCAAGTGAAGTTAATATTCCAAGCAATCCTTCGTTTACTGTTACTGAATATTTTTTTGTCGGATTCAATGGCGCAAAGTTTATTTTTACTGAAGAAAGTATAACTCTTTCGCCAACTGCATTTGCCGGATTAAATTTAAAACTCATTCCTGAAACCTGCAGGAAAAAGTCATCATCAATTCCTATCATTGACAGTCCGACTTCCAGACCTTTTATAAGTTCGGACCCTCTTATGTCAAATGTAGCAAGCCTGAAATCAAGACCTGTATTAACATCATATCCGTAACTTACTGTTCTGAAAACATCTGCGCTTGTTATTGCACCGCGATATATTTTTTCAGCGATCAATCCGTTTGCAGTAATTCCGATACTGGTATGTGTTTTATCCCGGTATGAATCTGTTATGAGGTTTCCCATCGGTGTGTCTTTTGTTAAACTGTTAGGATCATTATCTGCATTCATATCTTTCAAAGCAAAGCCGTCAATTGTTTTAAACACATTCCCAAACTGCGCAGATATTCCTGATTTCAGTTCGTCTATGACTGCCTTAATTTCCGGAACCGGAGGAACACTTGCATTTACCTGGATCAGTTTGTAATTGTTAAATATAACCTTGCCGTTTTTATATGTAAATTTCAGTTTACCGATATTCTGATAATAAGAACCTGCCTGACAAATATATACAGGCTTGTTTTCCGGATTCATAACCACTAACGGTTGATTAAAAACATAATGGTCATGCCCTCCGATAATAAAATTAATTCCGGGTACGTTTGCTGCGATCTGTTTATCAATCTCAGATCCCAGATGTGAAAGAAAAACTATAACATTACAGCCCTGACCCTGCAATTCCATTACAGTTGCATAAGCGATCTCTGCAACATTTTCGTTTATGACAACAGGAAAAGAATTGCTTAGAGGTGACGGAATTGTCATTCCGAAAATTCCTACTTTAACATTTCCGAAATTTTTTATTGTATAAGGATGAATAAAATCAGTTAGCGACGGATATCCTGTCATATCAAGATTTGCAGATATCACTGGAAATGAACCTCCTTCAAATCCCGCTGTAAGAACGTCATTTAATGTTGAAGGTCCGAGATCAAATTCATGATTCCCGACAGTCAACGCGTCAAATCCGATCATTTTCATGATCTGTAATTCCGGAACTCCGAAATATGAGTTAAAGAAAAAATCTCCAACAGAAAAATCGCCGGCGTGAAGTGTAAGTACATTTTGGTCAGATTGCTTTACCATTCCAATAACTGTCGCGGCTTTTGCAATTCCGCCTAAAGTGCCTTCCAGATTGCAATTCTTCGGACCAACTGCATCGAGATGAGAATGACTGTCATTTGTGTGTAAAATTGTTACTGATGTTCCCTGAGCATTAAGCATATTTGCAGCAGCGAAAATCATCATAAATGTAAAAGTTAAAAAGGTTATCATCTTATTCATTTTTAATATCCTCCTCCGCATTTGCGGTTCTGTTTAATTTATTTTTAAAAAAATTTGAAATTGCCACCTCTTTATGTTCAGCATTTTAGGAAATGACAATTTCATTATGTTCTTCCTGACAATTAAATTATTTCCATGTAAAACTAAAATTAATTTTTTATTCAATTGTCAAAGAATTGTCAAAAATGATTTGACTTTTTAATGCAGATTAAATTTATGCAGGTATTAACTATGATTACTTAAATTGAGAAGGTGCTGAAATGCCTGAAATGCAGAATGAATTTTTTTTATAAATTCTATTTTACAAATTTATATCCTGCCGAATGATAAGTCAGGAGATGCTTTGGTTTAGAGGGGTTTGTTTCAATTTTTTTTCTGATCATGAGAATGTAATTATCTACTGTCCTTGTTGTCGGGAAGTTTTCATATCCCCAGACCTCATCCAGAAGATCATTTCTGGAAACTATTTTATCTTCCTGCTTAATAAAATATTTCAGGATTTCATATTCTTTCAAGGACAGATCGATTTTCCTTCCGCCTTTTTTTGCTTCAAGTTTTGCAAAATCAAGATAAACATTGTCAAAAGTATAGTTATCAAATTCATTCACTATAACATTTCTTCTTCTGAGAATTGCTTTAATTCTTGCAAGAAGTTCTTTAACACTGAAAGGTTTTGTAACATAATCATCAGCCCCGAGTTCAAAGCCGATTACTTTATCTGACTCTTCTGCTTTTGCGGACAGCATTATTATAGGAAAGTTA
The DNA here is from genome assembly GCA_036782915.1 of Bacteroidota bacterium. Classification (GTDB taxonomy): domain Bacteria; phylum Bacteroidota; class Ignavibacteria; order Tepidaquicellales; family Tepidaquicellaceae; genus JAEUSI01. The sequence goes on from DAIPYE010000137.1 coordinate 3,969, forward strand.
TGACCGCTAAGTCTAAGGTCTTTACAAATATCAAAACCGTTTTTATTGGGAAGCATAATATCAAGTAAAATAAGTCCGGGTTTGATTTTTAAAGCAGTCTGATAACCTTTCTCACCATCAGACTCTGTTAACGTTTCATAATTTTCCTTTTTAAGACTGATCTCCAGACCTTTTGAAACTGCAGGGTCATCTTCTATTATTAATATTTTATTCATAACTGTTTGCTAAAAATTGAAAAAATAATTTTCTATATTTTATAAGTAATTAAAATTAAAATTCAGATTTTTTCTTAATTCTGAAAAAACTTTTTAAAATAGAGAATAAAAGTACTTCCTTCGCCTAAAACACTTTTCACTTCGATTTTGCCTTTATGCGCTTCCATAATATTTTTAACTATGCTGAGACCGATCCCGGCTCCGCCTGTGTGTACTGAACCTGAATTTTTCAGACGGACATACGGATCAAATATATTTTTCAGTTCCTCTTTTGAAATACCTGTGCCTTTGTCTTCTATGCTGATAATTGCATATTCATTTTTTTGGCTGACTGAGATCCTGATGAATTTTTTATATGGAGAAAATTTAACAGCATTGGTCAGCAGATTTATCAGTATTTCTTTAAGTGCGTCTTTGTCAGCTTCAATGTAAATGTCTTTGCAGGGTAAGTATTCGATCTTGAAATTTTCCATGGCAAACTGATATTCCATAATTTTTAATACCTCTTCGATGCAATGATTGAGATCTGTCTTTCCGAAAGAATACTCCTTTATGCCGTTCTCGATCTTTGTAAAATTTAAAACATTATTTATCAGTCTTGTAAGTCTGTCGCTTTCTCCTTCGATAATATCAAGATATTCTTTTGAGTCAGAGTTATTATGTGAGTTTTGTTCTTTTAAAATTTCCGTAAATATTTTTATTGAAGTCAGCGGTGTTTTAAGATCATGCGAAACACTGGAAACATAATAAGACATTTTTTTATTCAATTCTTCGAGCCTGGATTTTTCAATCTCTTCAAGCACAAGTTTCCTCTGAAGTTGCAGTTTTTTATAGGCAAGTGAAATATTAGAGATAAGAATATTCAGGATGTCAATATCTTTCTTTGAATAAAGCTGCTTAGATAATTTATCTCCCATTATTATTGCTCCTGCAATATCCTTTGGTTCAGGTATAGAAGTAATAATTAAATTAATATCCTGTTTCTCTAAAACATCAGAAATTGAATTATTAGTAATTATTCCGGGTTCAACTTTTCCTTCTTGAACAAATAAATTAATCTGTCCGAAGAGTAACTTTTTAAAAGAGGAAGTTTGGAGAAATTCACGGAGATCTGAAAAATTTATTTCTGAAAGGATGTTGATCTTTTCATCAGGATCCGAACATGCTATTATAGCAATTTTTTTTGAAGGTATAATATTCCTGATCTCACTTATGGCAAAATTACTTAAGCCTGCAATTGTATTCTGATCTTTTATACCGACGGAGAAACTGCTTACTGCCTGTTCAAAATCGAAACTTTCCCTGTAAAAAGTTTTATCGATGAGATGTCTGATCTTATTCTGCATCGGATTAAAAATAAAAGCAATTAACAGAATAAGAGAAATGGAAACTAAATTACTGTATTCATTCAAAAGATCATTTGCGAAAAATGTTATGAGAGTTATTGCCGCAAAATAAATTAATACTGTGATAAAGGTTAAAACAGAGTAGAGAATCCTTCTTTTAACAAAAACATTTATTTCAAAAACATGATACTTCACAACCGCCATTGTAAAAAATGCCGGGACAAGTATCATAAATGCCAGCATGAATTCTTCCCGGATTATCTCGTTAAAACCGAGAATTCTAGGAAGCAGCCATAAAAAAAGGAATGGAAATACACCTCCGGCGAGACCCCAGAAGATCCATTCAATTTTTTTCTTTTCCTGACGATCGTTAATTCTCAAATAATACATTAACAAATTCAAAGAACCTGAAATCACACAGAACAACAATAAACTCTCTGTGACGACCCAGAGCTTTTCCATAATAAAAACCCATTCTGAAGTATTAAATAAAATTGAATTTATCTGAACAAAAATAGAAATGAAGCAATACAGAATTGAGGTAAAATAAAGAAAAGTTGTAAATATTTTTATTTTTTTAAATCTGACTCTTGGAAAAACAAATGTAAAATATAAAAAAGCTGCAGATCCCAGAAAATATAATGAAACGTGAGCTGCTCTCACTAAGAAGGCAATCCAGTCATTTCCCGGATAATACTTTCCCGGAGAGGTCATAGTAGCAGTTGAAAAAAGCAAAAGCACCCAGAATAAAACTTT
>DAIPYE010000137.1:6295-9097 GCA_036782915.1 Bacteroidota bacterium
TGCTCTTTCGCCTGATTTTTTAATTACTAAAAAAACTGAAGTTATCCAAAATGACAGACCAACTAAAAAACTTATTATGATAAAGTTTAAATTTCTATAGTATCTGGTAAGATGAACATGTACAGTGCTTACTTTATTATTTTTTGAAACTATTTCAAGATTCGTATCATCTCCGATAGATTTTCCGTCAAGTATAGTTTCAAGCTGAAAAATACTTTTTATATTAATACCATTTACGGAAATGATGAGATCACCATTATTATTAAATTCAAATTTTTCAGATAAAATCAGTTTATTGTTAAGGAATTTAAAACTGAAAGGGAGGTCGGCTTTTGTCATTAATCTGTTTATTCCGAATAACCCGGTTATCAGAAGAAATACCGATATTACATAGTAAAAATATTTTCCATACTTTGTTGCATCCATGACAGTAAAATTGAATCACTCACCATGTTCAAATATTTTATCAAAATTAAGGCTAACCGTTAGTTTATTCAAGGCTTTAATATTTATGTCATATAAGAACTCTGTATTTAATTAAAATTATACTATGATAACGTGGAAATTAATTGATTTAAGAAAGCTTAATTTATAAGTTAGATCAAATGCAGGATAAATTTAAAATAATATTTCATATTGATATGGATGCTTTCTTTGCTTCATGTGAAGAAGCTCTAAGACCTGAATTAAAATCCAAACCACTCATTGTCGGCGGGACAAAAGAAGACAAAAGGAGCATTGTTGCATGTCCGAATTATCTGGCAAGGGCAAAAGGAATAAGGACAGCAATGCCTTTGTCAAAAGCAATGCTTCTTGCACCTGACGGAAATTTTATCAGAAGTACAAGAGGACTTTATTCTGATTATTCAAAAAAAGTACGCGAGATCTTTTTTAAATACACACCGGTTGTACAACCTGTAAGCGTGGATGAAGCTTTTCTTGACGTTACGGAAGTTATGCATCTTTATAATAATGATTACCGGAAACTAGCAAATTCTATAAAGGATGAAATTAAAAACACTTTGAAAATTACCTGTTCCATTGGAATTGCAACAAATAAGATCTGCGCAAAGATCGGTTCGAAAATGAATAAACCGGACGGAATCACCGAAGTTCCTTTCGGAAAAGAAAAAGAATTTTTGAAGGATCTGACAATTGATAAAATACCGGGAGCGGGAAAGGCAACTCAGGAAAGACTGAGAAAATATGGTATAATTCATATCGGCGATCTTTTAAAATATGACAGATCTTTTTATGAAAATGAAATAGGAATACATACTTCATTTTTACTGAATGTCGCTTCAGGAACTTCTAGCAACACTGTTAAGGAATTTGGTGAAGAAAGGAAATCATTGTCAAAGGAAAACACTTTCTGGGAAGATACTTCTGACAGGGAATTTCTGCACTCTGAACTTTATTATCTGATGGAAAGATGCTGTCAGAAACTTAGAAGTATCAGCACAAAAAGCAGAACTATTACAGTGAAAGTAAAATATTATGATTTCAAGGTTAATCAAAAATCCTTCACAGGGAAAAAGTATTCAAACATAGAAACAGATTTTTATGAAGATGCTGTCGAACTGCTTGATCTTATGCTGGCAAATAAAAAAAAGATCCGCTTGCTCGGGATAAAATTTTCCGAACTGGTAAAAGGGGATGACGCAATGCAGGAGAATATGTTTGACGATGTGGATAAAAAAGAAAATCTCCTGAAAAAATTAGATAAGATCCGAAAGAAATATAATTATGATATCGTGAAGTTTGGGAGGACTGTTAAATTGAAATGAAAAATTCCCCCATGATCAATTCTTCTTTGTATATTTGAGATTTATAATGTTCAATCCGTCCACATAAAACCCGTCCACATTTTTCTGAAGAAGATAGACCTTCTCATTATAATAAAGATTCAGCCAGGCGGCATCTTCGATCACGATCTTCTGCATCTCATCATAGATCTTTATTCTTTCGTTAATATCAGTAACTATCAAAGCCCGTTCATACATTTCATCTATAACAGGATTGCTGTATCCGACTCTGTTCGGACCTTTCGGAGTTATGTTTTTGCTGTAGAACAATGCCATGAAGTTTTCCGGCTCATAGTAATCTGCTCCCCAGCTTGCGCGCCAGAAAGGGAACACTCCCTCTTCCTGTTTAGAAACAAGAGTTGCCTGAAGCATTTGTTCTAATTTTAAATCTATTCCAAGATCTTTTAATTGTTCCTGAACAGCAATGGCAATTGTCTTTTGAATTTCTTCATTGCCCGTAACCAAAGTCAGATTCAGATTCTTTCCGCCTGGATAGCCTGCTTCGGTCAAAAGCTGCTTCGCTTTTTCTTTATCATAAGTGTAACCTTTAATATCCGGATTGTAGCCGGGCATTCCAACGGGAATCGGTCCGTTAGATGCGGGAATACCTCTATTCTTCAAAACAAATTTTAGAATTTTATTTTTGTCAACGGCATAGTTAAGCGCTTGTCTGAGTTTTTTATTGTTTGCAAAAGGTCCATCCTTCCCTCCGGGAAGTTCAGGCGATTGCATCATTCCAAAGAAAACAGTCTGAAGCCACGGCTGCCTGTTCAAAGTATATGATTTATTCTGAGGATCAAGCAGCTTGCCATTGGCATCTGTGATCTGATCATAAGTTTCCGAAGAAGGATCGTGATAATCATATTTTCCGTTTTGAAAATCCAGGAATTCAGTTTCAGAAGATTGTGTGAATGTGATCTTAACTCCGTCCATATAAGGTAATTTGTTTCCGGATTTATCCTTATCCCAGTATTCATTATTCTTTTCATAAATCAGT
>DAIPYE010000138.1:0-9043 GCA_036782915.1 Bacteroidota bacterium
TTAACCCGTGATGCAAAAATTAAAGCAAAGAAAAGTAAAAAGATTTTTTTCATTTTTTAATTAGATTATTATTTTAATAAATATGGTGAATTAAATTTTGGGGGTCATAAAAATTTTACACGTTTGAATACAACATTCAATGAATAATAAAATTCTTATTGTCTTACAAAATTAACAAATAATAGAATTTTGTCAAACTAATTTTTGTCTTAGTTTTCACAATTTTTTGAGTTAATTTAATACCATAAAGTGGCGTCATGGCTTTTAATCAGTGTATTTTAAGTATTCCTTTTCACAACAAAATATTTTATAAAACTTGCATTCATTAGCTAAAAACTCTCTGGTTTGTTTGCTTAAAACTTTTTCACAAGAAGAAAACAAACGATTCGAACAATTCCTCAAGTCACCTTATCACAACAGCATTGCCAATGCAGGAAAGCTGTTCCGGGAGCTGAAAAAATTTGCCCCGGAATATTTCGGTGATAAATTCAACAGAGAATACTTATGGCGCAAAACATTTCCTGATAAGAGATTTAATTATGGCGTACTGAAAAATCTATTACATGAACTTACAAAGTTAAGTCAGAAATTTTTGATTTTTGAATCTCTCGAAAGCAATAAACATATACAGGAAAATTTTTTGATCGAGCAGCTGCTGATGCGTGATGCAGGAAATTTGGCGGAACAGAAACAAAGGGTATTCTGGAAGGATTTCTCAGGAGTAAATCAAAAAGACCAATCGATCCGGATAGATGCTATGTATCATTTGGCTTCAGAAATATTCTGGTTAAATACTTCCCTCGGAAAGATGAGAAAATTAAAAGCTCCCGGAGAAAATGAATATTTCACAGGAGCATCTTATTCTACAATAGAATATTTTATTGGCATTTGCAAAGCTTACAACAACATAATCGCAGACAGTCATGACATTAACATAAAATTCAACAGGCAGGTACCGGTTATCATCATAAAAGCTTTTAATTCCGGAATCATGGATAAATTGCTTGAAGAGATTAAAGTATATTCACAAAAGGATTACAATGTTCTTGATACTTTCGTTTCCATGAGCAAAGCTCTGATAAATCCGGGTGATTCTTTGTTATATCATGATTTTAAAAGCAAGCTGATCAAAAATGCAAATCTTTTTTCAAAAAATGATCTTAGGGATTTATATAACTGCCTTTCTACAGTTTTATCGGTTTTAGATTCATCAGAAAATATTACCAGTGTAGAAATGGTAGATAATTACGACTTAATGTCGGAACACGGGATCTTAACTGATAATAACGGCAGGCTAGGTTCAATGTATTATTATTATTATCTGATCGTTGCTTTCAGAACTATTTACTTTGACAAGATCGAAACCTTTGCAAAAAAGCATCTCTCCATTACAGTTGGTGAAAATCCCGACAATATTGAAAATTTTACCAAAGCTTTGACAGCATTCGGGAAATGCGAATATGATGAAGCTTTGAAAAGAATTTCCCTGATGAAAAAAGTACCTGTTTTCATAAAATTTTTTATCCACGAATTCCGGGCATGCTGTTTTTATGAATTGAATGAACTGCGATTATTTGAAAGTGAAAATAAATCTTTATACCATTTAATAAAAAACTACCCGGTTCATCATCCCAGAATGAAGGAAGAACTTAAATTTCATTTACGTGTTATAAGGAATTTATTTTCATTAAGAGAGAATTTTGAGAAACAGGCATTCGAAGAGCTTTCGGCAAGTATCCCTAAAAGCAGAGTTTGGCTTTTACAAAAACTCAATGAAATTCTTGCAAATCAATAAATAGCCTGATGTTTGAAAACTCTTTTAAAAATTCAAACATGATACCTGCTATAGCCAGGTTTTTATTAAATATAAACAATCGGATTCTTCTTAATTACATCTGATCAACAGAATTTCTTTTATTAATCCATTTTATTGGATTTTCCATCCTGTCTAATTAAATTAAATTGTTAAATTATAAAATATTGTCTAGGTTACGACGTTTAAAAAATTTCACAGACTTAATAAATTATTGTACCGACAAAAAAATCTTCCTAAATAAAAAATATCTGGCAAATAATAAATGTTATCTGAATTAAAAAAAATCAGTTTATTTCTTTTTACTATAACCCTTTTTATTTCTGTGAGTTCTTTCAGTCAGCAGGATTCCGCAGGAAGTAAATCCGATTCAGTAAAAAGTAAACATAGTAATGACTTTGTATATGATCAGGAGTATTTAAGAAAAATGGCGGATTCTTCAGGAAAGCTGGAAGCTTTTAAGTTCAGAGAGAAGCAGATCCGTGCCAGGCAAATGACTCTGATCTCAAATTTGCAGAAAAATTATTTTCAGTTTGAAGATTTTTACCACAAGGAAATTGACACAGCTCGAATTGAAGTAAATCTTTCCAGAATGGAATTCGAATATGAAAACGCAACAAAGGGAATTGTCAAAGACAGTATTCCTGCTACTTTAAGAGATCTGATTACAACTTCTATTCTTCTTGAAGGGCTTCTTAAAGAACTTGATTCCAAAAAAATTAAAATCGAAAAAAATCTTTTTGAACTTCAAAATTACAGAACAAAAATAGATTCGATTCAGACAGATTCAACAATATATTATCTTGCAAAGGATTCTGTTTTGTTCATTGAATACTTATCTAAAATTTTTGAAGTCGCTTTGGCAACAAGTAGACCGGATTCACTGCTTACCAATTCCATAAGTTTTTTTCAGGGAATTGAAAAGAGAATGGGACTTCTGAACAGCAAAATAGTATCTTCTGAACAGTTTGTCCTGCAGTCAAAGAATCAGCTCTGGCAAAATATTTTTTCAAAAGAAACTTCGGGACTGTTCGGCAGTTCTGCAAATGCAGTTTCAACAGAAGAAGCAGTAAATTATTCTTACACAAAGGGAGTACTTGTTTTAATATATTATCTTGATAATAATTACTGGAAGATCTTTTTTTTACCCGTTGTTTTTATTTTCATTTTGAATTTAACACTGAGGACAACAGGCAGATATAAATTACTTGGAATCAATAATTCATCAGATGAAATTCTTTTAATAATCAAACATCCTGTTCTCGTTTCTGCTTTTTCCGTTTTGGTATTGTTTGATTTCTTATTTACAAACCCACCATTAATTTTTCAGGGAATAATCTGGATAATTTCCTCGGCAATACTGACTATTATACTTTGGGGTTACTGGAGCGGACTGCAACGGGTTTTCTGGATGTATCTGATCCTGAGCTTTGCTACTGTTCTGTTCAACAGTCTGATTATAAAGGAAACTCTTTTTGAAAGATGGTATATTTTTATTGTTGCATCTTCAGGAATTGCAGCAGCATACCTTGCGCTGAAAATGGATTTAGCTTCATTGAAGGGAGGAAAAGGAAAAAGACTACTTCTTGCAGTTTCGATATTGCTCTTTGTAATTTCAATTATTGCAAACTTATCTGGCAGATATAATCTTTCAAAATCATTCCTGACAATATCATTTTTCATGCTTCTGATTGCTTATCTTCTGTTCTGGCTTTTTATTTTTATTACGGAGTTTCTGAATATATTTGCGCTGACTCAGAAAAATGATGTGAATGAATCTTACAATTTGAAATTGCAGCGCATAATAAGATTAACACCTAAATTCCTTCTGCTGGTTTTTGTTTTTGAATGGCTTATACTGATCTTCAGAAACTTCTTCATTTATGATTATATAACGGGAGGAGTTTTAGGATTTCTGCAGAAAGATATTTCAGTAGGAGACTTTACATTTACTTTTGAAAAGATACTGATTTTCATTTCCATAATTTTGATTTCAATGCTTATCTCCAGAGCAATTTCCTTTACTGTAGAAAGCTCCTCTGCCGGTGACAGAAAAAGTCGTTTAAGCAACTGGATGCTTTTAATAAAAATATTGGTGATCAGCTCGGGAGTTTTGCTTGCACTGGCAGCTACGGGAATACCTATAGACAGATTAACCATAATAATCGGTTCTCTCGGAGTGGGAATCGGTCTCGGACTTCAGTCGGTGGTGAATAACCTTGTCAGCGGGGTATTGCTGGCTTTTGAAAAACCTTTTCAAATTGGCGATCAGATCGAAGTCGGAGATAAAACCGGACGAATAAAGGAAATTGGAATCAGAAGTACCAAGCTGTCGACACCTGACGGAGCTGATATCATTATTCCTAACGGCGATTTGCTAAGTAAGTATGTAACCAACTGGACTCTCACTAATTCATTGAAGCGCACGGAATTAGTATTGAGTTTTGATAATGAAGATCAGAATAATAAAATAAAGGATATTTTAGAGAACATCCTTCACAATAAAAAAGATATTGTAAAATACCCTTCTCCAAAAGTTTTTCTGAATGACCTGGATAAGTCTTCATCCGAATATAAGCTTTCCTACTGGACTGAAATTTCTGAAGCAACTGAAGTTAAAAGTGCTGTATTGATTCAAATTAAAAACGAGCTGAGAAATTCATTTAGAAATGAAGAATCGAATTCATGAGATCAAATCCTGTTAAAACGAATAAAATATTTTTCATAAAATTTCACTGTGATTAAAGAGAATTTTAAAAATAAGATTTTAATTTGTAAATATTCATACAACTAACCTTTTTCAATTTCCATAAAATTTTTTTAAGATTTTTATGAACCACTGAACCAATTCCCCGTGACAGGTTACACTTTACAATTTTTATTTATTCGGATTATTAATAGCTTGAATGCTATGAAACAAAACTCAAATGGATATTATATCGGTATCGATTTCGGCTGATCGAAGTGTGAGCTTGTAATTGCGGTAAGAAACAAGAATGAGGTAAAAGTCATTTTTGACAAAATTTATAAAGGTATTCATTACTCTGTGGCAGGCGCAGAGGTTTACTGTGAAACAGTTACGGATTTTATAGATGACATACTTTCTTTCTGTAATTTATGAATGAAAAGCTCGGATACAGTGTTTCAACAGCCGGAGATGTAAATGGTGACGGATATAGTGATGTAATATTTGGTGATCCCAAATGGAATGGATCCGGAAAAGTAGAAGTTTTTTTGGATCTGATTCAGGTTGATCTTTGACAGCAAACTGGACAGCAGAAAGAAGTATTCAAGAAGGGCTTTTTGGATACAGTGTTTCTAAAGCAGGTGATGTTAATTGCGACGGCTTTTTTGATGTTATTGTAGGTGCGACTATATTTTATAACGGAATATCAAATTACCATTACGGAAAGGTTTCCGTGTACAGTGGTTCAGCTACCGGATTATATCCAACTGCAAACTATGCAGCAGTGAGCAATCAGGATAGTTCGAAATTCAACTGGAGTGTATCCACAGCAGGTGATGTTAATTTTGACGGTTATTCTGAAGTGATAGTTAGCGCACCTTATTACAATATCGGGCAATCAAATGAAGGCAAGGTATTTGTATTTCACGATTCTGCATCAGGATTACAGATTTATGAAAAATGGACAGCGGAATGCTATGTGGAAGAAGCAGTAATTGGAACCTGCATTTCAAGTGCAGGAGATTTAAACGGTGACTGTTACTCTGAAGTTATTGTAGGAGTATCAGATTTTTCTTTTTCCGGGGAAATGGTTGGAGGTACATTTGTTTATTTTGGCTCAGTCACAGGTATATATTTAGATTTTGAAACTGTATTAGAAGGATTCCTTACATATAAAAATATTGTAACAAGTGTATCAACAGAAGGAGACGTAAATATGGATTGATATTCTGAAATCATTGGAGGAGCTCCATTTGATAATTATGGTGTGGCTATTGTATATTATAGTGCCAGAAAATCCGGATTAAAATCTACAGTTCGGCAATTTAAACCTTGAACAAGTGATATAATATACTCCCGCGGAATATCATTGGTAAACGGGCAGGAAAGATAAAATATTTTCGGAAAAAGTTCTTTTGGCAGAACAGACGGAAAGATTGTATATGAATACAAGGAAAACTAAATTCCTTTCAGCGGAACAACAATTACAAACAGTACTTTTTCTTCAGGCACAGGTTAAATGACTGATCTTGGTACTTCCGGAATTCAGCTTAACAAAGATGTGATCGGATTACTGTCAAATAAGGAATATAAATGGAGGGAAAGAGTAGAATAAAATCTTTTAAATAATCCTCTGCAAAACTGAGTCCCTGGAAATATTTCTCAAACTATCTTCTGTTTCCATCAGGTGGTTTAAAAGCAAGTAACATTGATAATGCTAGTCTTGTAATTAATTATAACGAATTACTGGTTACCAAAAGTATTTCAAATATCGAATTAAGCAATGTTGAAATTACTGATGAAAGTGAAGTTCAGGGAACATCAGGAACACTCCTGAGAATATACTATAAGCTTGTTTCAGATTCAAATTCATTTAATGATAAAACAAACTTAACTGGCGGTTGGAAGTATGCTGAAGCTTAAGCTCGACTTCACCTTTCAACTATATTATAAATTATACATTGTTAAGCAGCAGCATTTCCATTGGAGATACTATTCAGTGTTTTGTCATTGCTCAGGATATTCAATTGTCACCAAATGTAGGAATAAACAATGGAACATTTAATTCCCGTCCTGCATCTGTCCAACTTCAAAATTCCGCGTTTCAAGTAACAGAAAATATAAGAACTTATAAGTTATCTTCTTTAAAGAAACTTGATCTTTCAATGCTTTTATATAGTTTTTATGATGCAGATACTAATGCTATAGTTCGTAATAAAATTACAGTTTATTTACGGAACAGCTCTTCACCTTATGCAATTGTAGATTCGGCAGAGGGATACTTGAGTTCAGCAGGTGCGGACTCTTTAGTTTTCTATAATAAAGTTTACGGAGTGAATTATTTTATCCAGTTCAAACACAAAAATTCAATAGAGTCATGGAGAAAGACACAGCAGATTTTTTCATCGAATTATTTTGCTTATGATTTCTTATCCTCAGCCCACAGGCATTTGGAAATAATATGAAGCATATAGACGCTCCATCTGTACTGTATGGAATTTATAGCGGCGATGTATATCAAGATGGAACCAATGATGCATCTGATCTGAGCTTAGTAGAAAATGATGTATCAAATTCTGTATCCGGATATGTTCCGGCTGATCTTAACGGAGATGATTTTGCAGATGCATCGGATCTGAGTATTGTTGAAAATAATGCTGCAATCGGAGTGAGTGCGATTACACCATGATGAAGATTTGGAATTGGAAATGTCGGATATGGGAATTTTGAATTTTGGAATTATGATTGATGATTTTAGATTTAAATCGTAATTATTAACTCATAATTCGTAAATGTGTATTTAGCCGGTGGATAGATCTTCCGGCTATTTTATTTAAGCTTTGGAAACATAAAATTTTACGACAAGTTTAGTATTATTTGCTCAATAGTATCTATTACAGATTAAATTAACTAATTTTGAAACAAGTTATATCAAAAAAAAATGATTTATAAAAATATAAGAATCTGGAATATGTTAATTCATAAATAATCAGGAATAAATAAGGAATGAACATGAGACTGTTTGTTATTTTATCCGCATGACACAGGCTTCCTTGATTTAAACAAATCAAACTCCGAATTTCCCACTTATGTTATTGTAGACATTAAAACTTTTTTCGGAAAAAAAGCAATTGATATTTTTAAAATAATTGAAATCTTTGCAAATCATTAATCATAAATCAAAAATTAAAATTAGAAATATAAAATAATAATTATAACTATTTCATAAAATAAAAAACTAATAAAATGAAAAATGAAATTACAAAATCAGGTATTGGCAATAGTTCTTCCAAAAATTATAATGCAGTAATTTTAAATGTAAAAACAGTAAAAGCTGTTATGATATTTGTTTTTACAATTTTTGCCTGCGGACTTTTTGCACAGCCGGTAGTAACTTCATTTTCACCGCTAAGCGGACCGGTCGGGACAATGGTTACTATTTCTGGTAGCGGATTCAATACATCTCTTGCAAACAACATAGTTTTTTTTGGAGCTGCAATTGGCACGGTATCGTTTTCATCTGCAACAAGTTTAACAGTAAGCGTTCCGGCAGGTGCTAACTATCAGTATATTTCGGTAACAAATCTTGATGTCAATCTGACCGGTTATTCTTTAAAGCCTTTCTTATTTACATTTCCCGGAGGATGTAAACCTCCTGTTTTTGAAACAGGTGTTGCATTCACAGCAGGAACACAACCTTATTCAGTAAATATTTGTGACATAGACGGAGATGGCAAGTCTGATCTGGCTGTTGCAAATTTAGGCAGTAATACTGTTTCAGTTTTTAGAAATATTTCAACTTCCGGAGGAGTAAGCTTTGCACCGAATGTAGACTTTGCAACTGGAGGAAACCCAATTTCCGTAAGCTACGGAGACCTTGACGGTGACGGAAAACCTGACCTGGCAATTGCAAATTCAGGCAGCAATACCGTTTCAGTATTGAAAAATACATCCCCATCAGGAACGGTTAGTTTTGCAGCAAAGGTTGACTTTACAACAGGATTATTACCACAAGGGGTCAGCATAGGCGACATTGACATGGACGGCAAGCCTGATATGGTTGTTGTAAATCAAGCCGGAAATAGCACTTCAGTATTTCGCAATACATCCACAGGTGGGGTAATAAATTCCGGAAGTTTTGCAGCTAAGGTTGACTTTGCATCAGGATCAGGTCCTAAATCAGTCAGTATCGGTGACATAGACGGAGACGGTAAGCCCGATGTGGTTGTTGCAAATTCAGTTAACGCAGACGTAGCAGTATTGCGCAATACATCTGTAAGCGGTGTTATAAATTCAGGAAGTTTTGCAGCAAGCGTTTATTTCTCAACATTTAACGGTACAGTAGGTTATAATCCGTGGTCAGTATGCATTGGTGACATAGACGGAGACGGAAAGCCGGAACTGGTTGTTGCTAATTTTTTTGAAAATGTTAATATGGTAAGTTCTGTATCTCTATTCCAAAATATTTCCACATCGGGAAATGTTAATTTTGCATCAAGCATATACTTTTACCCGGGATCAAAAGCAAGTTCGGTGAAATTAGG
>DAIPYE010000139.1:0-289 GCA_036782915.1 Bacteroidota bacterium
TGCTACTGCAGGAGCTCCGCCGGTTCCTGTGCCGCCGCCCATTCCGGCAGTAATAAAAACCATATCGCTGCCCGTCAGTAATTCTTCAATTTCATTTCTGCTTTCTTCTACTGCTTTATATCCTGTTTCATCATCCATTCCTGCGCCGAGACCTTTTGTAAGGCTTCTTCCGATCTGTAATTTTATTTCGGCTTTGTTTCTTTCCAGAGATTGCGAGTCTGTATTAATTGCTATAAACTCCACTCCTTCAATGCCTTTATCAACCATCGAGTTTACTACATTTCCGCCG
>DAIPYE010000139.1:299-8891 GCA_036782915.1 Bacteroidota bacterium
CCCCAACTACCTTTATTTTTGCCCCGTTTTGATTTACTTGTGCTAATCTGATTGACATTCTAGTTTCCTTTCGCTTTAAATTAGAATAGATAAATTTAAATATATATTTAAGAATTTTTATGTTTTTTTTATCAATTATTTTTTTACAGTTTTTTAATTTTCATTATAATTCGTCAAACCATTGTTTTACTTTGTCAAATATTCCTTTTATTGTCAGCGGTTTTGATTTTCTGATCTTATTGAATTTTATTTTATTCACGTCATTTATTGATTTTAATCTGTGCAATACCAGCCCAACTCCCGTTGCAAATATCGGACTCTCTACTTCTTTAATTAGTCCGCCTGTCAGACCTGTCGGAATTCCCAGATTTACTTCCATTCCAAGTATTTTTTCTGCAAGCTCCTTTGTTCCTTTTGTAAGTGAACCTCCGCCTGTAATTACTACTCCAGCATGAAGCTCTTTTGCTATCTGAGAATTCTGTATCTCTATTGCTGACAGCTCAAATATATCCTGCATTCTTGCCTGTATTATTCTTGCTAATATACTTTTACTGGTTTTCTTGGGGATTTCCCTTATTGAATGAACTGTTATTTCTTCGTCATTTAATATTTCTGAAACCATTGCATATCCGTATTCTCTTTTAATTCTCTCTGCCTCTTCTTCTGAAATTCCAAGCGCTTCCACTATGTCATTCGTCACAAGGTTACCCGCAATCCCGATTCCCGCTGTATATTTCAATACTCCTTTTTTAAAAACTGCTATGTCTGAAGTACCTCCGCCAATGTCTATCATGGCAACTCCGACTTTCTTTTCTGTTTCATCCAGAACAGAATACGATGAAGCAATCGGCTCAAGTACTATATCATCTATATCCACTCCGCAACTTGTTACACATTTTGAAAGATCATCTATAGCAGAAACAAGTCCGGTTATAATGTTTACTTTTGCTTCTAATTTTATTCCGAACATTCCCACCGGAGTTTCGAATATCCCGTCCTTACCGTCAATTATATACTCCTGAGGAATTACATCTATGATCGTTGTGTCGCTTGGAAGCTTTACTATTCTCGCCTGATCCAGTAATCTTGCAATATCTTCCTCCTGAATTATTCTGTCCTGATTATTAATTCCTATAATGCTGCTTGACTGTATGCATCGGATATAATGCCCGGCAATTCCCACTGACACTGATCTTATACTGACTCCTGAATTTAATTCAGCTTCTTCCAGAGCTACTTTTATTGATTCTGTGGTCTTATTCGGATTAACCACCAATCCTCTGTGAAGACCATAAGATGGCGCTTTTCCAATTCCAAGAATGTCAATATTTTTATCATCTTTTACTCTTGCCACAATAACGCAAATCTTGGTTGTACCCACATCAAGTCCGACTATGATGTCATCTTCCGTAGCTCTGCCTGTTTTTCTTTTAACTGCCATAATTTAATTATTTGAATTTACAACAATTTGATTTGTATATCTTAAGTCCACATAATTTATATTTTTTTTCAAATGATTATCCATTGATTGTTTTATGTAACTGTCAAAAATTCTAAGTTTATTCTGATATTCCGGATCAGCTATGCTGGCTTTTTTATCCCTTGGAAAATAAAACGGACTGGAATCCTCTGACATATACACAATTATTTTATTCGAATCACTCAGACTGATTTCCGAAATATTGTTATACATTGATTTGCTTTCTTTATATGAATTCAAAATTATGAATAATGCCAGTCTCAGATCATCTTTATTGTATTTATTCTTTGGATTCGGAGTATTCTCAATCCTTACTCCGCTGATGACAGGAAGATCATAAAGTTTATTGAAATTTTTAAAAGCAAAATTTTCAAGATCATCATCTATTAATTTCATCTCATTCTCTCCGTTCAATATCGCAACAGGTCTTCTTTCAACTATTTCAATTTTTAATTCTGATGGTAGCTCTTCGCTGACAAAAACTTTTTTTACTTCAGGATGCTTCATTATTCTGTCCTGGATCACACTTAAATTCACTTCGCTTGAATTAAGAACAGTATCTTTCAGTCTTGCTGAATTCAGGATCTCTTCTCTTGTAATTGTATAATTCCCGCTTACTGTAATTTTTTCGTAAACATTTTCACTTCTCCATTTGATAGACATCAATGCAGAAGCTGCAACAAATAAAACTATCAGCATCAGTATTATTTTTTTTACGCTCAAAGCGGCACCTTACCGTTAATTTTAGATTTCACTTTCTTTACAAACTGATCACACAATCCTGTTATATCACCTGCTCCCATAAAAATAATTAAATCCCCGTCAGTCATTATATTTTCCAGCTCATTAATAATTTCATCTTTGTTTTCTATGTAATATCCCTTTTTGCCTGACTTCAGATATTCATTTAAAATAAGCTCGCTTGTGATTCCTTCTAAAGCTTTCTCTCTTGCAGGATAAATTTTCAAAAGGAATAAAATGTCAGTTTCGCTGAATGACTTTCCGAATTCATTGTAAAAATCTCTGGTTCTGCTAAACAAGTGAGGCTGAAAAACTGTAATTACTCTGCCTCTGTGAAGTTTCTTTATTCCTTCCAATGTTGCTTCCACCTCAGTAGGGTGATGAGCATAATCATCATAAACTTTTATACCGTTATATAATTTTAACTCAAGCCTTCTCTTCACTCCATAAAATGTTTTTATACTTTCATTGAAAAGCTCATTACTGATCTTCACCTCTCTTGCAGCCAGATATGCAGCGGCAGAATTAAGTATGTTATGGTTTCCTGCAATTCTCAATCTTATTTGCTCACCGTCTATTGAATATTCTGTATGATCTTTTTCATAACTTACATTTTTTACTATATGATCATTACTATTACTAAATCCGTAAAAAGATTCTCTTTCAAATTCTTTCATTATTACAGTAATGTTATTATCGTCTCCGCAGGCAATAATTTTCATACCTTTTTTCCCGTTTTTCAAAAACTCCCTGAAACTATTTTTTATGTCATCCAGATCTTTATAAATATCAAGATGATCAGCTTCAATATTTGTTATGACTGCTATATCCGGTCTCAGCTGATAAAAGCTTCTGTCATATTCGTCAGCTTCCACTACTGCAATTTCTCCTTTACCGATCCTTGACGAACCACCGTCCAGAAAATCCAGATTTCCCCCGATAAAAACTGTCGGGTCAAATTTAATGTCAATCAATACTTTTGCTATCATAGCCGATGTAGTTGTCTTACCGTGTGTTCCGCTTACAGCAATTACAAATTTATTGTTTACAATATGTCCCAGCGCTTCAGCTCTTTTTACGGTTTTGATTTTTAATCTTACTGCCTTTTTATATTCCTCATTATCCTCTTTTACTGCTGAAGTGTAAATTACAAGCTCTGTATCATCCGGTAAATTTTTTTCTTCATGACCTGAGTATATTGTCACTCCGCGGTTTTCCAGTCTCTTTGTTATCGGACTGAGAGTCATATCACTTCCGGATACTATGTAATTTTTTCTTACAAGATATTCAGCTATTCCGCTCATGCCGATTCCGCCTATCCCGATAAGATGCACTTTTTTTATGTTCTCAAATAAATTTGTAATCTTAGTCATAATTTATCATGATTTATTTGACATTCTTCTTGAAATAATTTTAAACTCATTTACCAGTTCAAGTTCATTCTGAAAATCATTAAGCCTGATCCTTAAAAGTCTCTTTCTGTTTTTGAGCTTTAGCTTTACTATTCTGATGCTGCTTCTTTCCTCTCTGGATCTTTCTTTCTCCCTGGAGAATTTCAGATTTAAAATTTCGTTATAGGCTACTTCTCTCTGCCCGAATCTGTTTTTGAAAATTATCTTTTCATCTTTGAATATTATTTCTCTGGCTCTAACTGCATTTGATACCAGTAATATCAAAAAGAAAAGTATGAATATCAGGATTATATAAATTATCGGATCCTTTATCACAAGTTCATATGTCGAGTGTGTGAAATTTCCTTTAATAATTATATAAACTATTAGCGTTACAAAATAAATTATTAATGACTTATAATAAAAATCCAGCTTATATTTATAAATTCTTTCGGTCATTAATTTCTTATTAATTTAATTACTTCTTCTGCAATTTTTTTTGCAGCGCTTGGATCTGAAAATTGTTTTATGTTTTCTTCAAGTTCATTTCTTCTTTTACTGTCACCGGTAATATTGATTATTTCATCAAATAATTTTGCTTCAATTTCATTTTCTGTAATTAACACTGCCGCATTCCTTATTACAAGACTTCTCGCATTCATTTCCTGATGATTCTCTGCTGATGTCGGCAGCGGTATCAGTATTGACGCCTTCTGAAGAAATGCCAGCTCCATTATGCTCGTTATCCCGGCTCTGCATATCACCAGATCACTTGCCGAATATGCAATATCAATATCATCTATGAATTCTGATATTCTGACATTTCCCTTCAATTCTGTAAATTCATCACTTAGTCTTTTAAATTCATTCCTGCCTGTCTGCCAGATTATATTTATCCGGGCTTCAGTCAGCTTCCTTACAATCTTTTCCATTCCGTAGTTTATTCCTCTGGCTCCCTGACTTCCCCCGAATACAAATATTGTCTTCCTGTCCGCAGAAAGATTAAAATGTTCAAGCGCTTTTTCTCTGTCTGTTATCTTCAGTGAACTTCTGATCGGATGAGGTATATTTACAATATTATCCTTCCTTTTTAAATATTTTTCTGTCTCTTTGAAATTTATTACTACCTTCTTTGACCTCTTTGAAAGGAATTTTATCGTCCTCCCTGCATAAGAGTTTCCTTCCTGTATAAGAGTCGGAACTCTTAATATATTCGAAACATATATCACCGGTCCGCAGACAAATCCGCCTGTTCCTATCGCTGCATCCGGTTTAAATTCCTTAATTAATTTCATACATCTTCTAAGTGAATAAATTAATTTCTTTGGCAGTTTAATGTTTTTAAAAATATTGCTTCTGTCAAATCCTGATATATCAATTGTTTCAAGCTTATAATTATTTGAAGGAACAATTTTTTCTTCTATCCTGCCTTTTGCACCAATAAATAGTATCTCTGCCTTATCATCTAATTTTCTTATTTCATCCGCTATGGCAATTGCCGGAAATATGTGTCCTCCTGATCCGCCGCCGGCAAATAAATATTTCATTGTCATTCTATTATTAATCCGTCATCTATTTCATCTCTCTGTGATGAAATATTCAGTAATATTCCTATCGCTATCGAAGTAAATAAAATTGACGTTCCGCCGTAACTGACAAAAGGAAGCGTTACTCCCGTTGTCGGAATTACCCCGCTGGCTACCGACATATTTACAAGCGCATTAAGTGATATCAGAGTTATGATTCCGAATGCCAGATATTTTCCGAATTCACTTTTGCTGTCCTTTGCTATTTTATATCCTCTTGTTAAAATCACAAAGTAAAGTGAAACAATTATAAATGTTCCTATGAATCCGTATTCTTCTCCTATAATTGAAAAAATAAAATCACCATGCGCTTCCGGTAAAAAGAAATCTCTCTGGTTTGAATTCCCGGGTCCTATTCCCAGCAATCCGCCGTTGCCGAATCCGATCAGCGCCTGCTGTAACTGATAACTTGTATTTCCGCTTGACTGATATTCCGCATATGACGTGATTCTTCCGATTATGTAATCCTTTGACAAAATAAATACTCCGGCAAATGGAATTAATGCCAGCAATGTAAATGCTAAATGTTTTATTTTTGCTTCAGATAAAAAGATCATGAACATGCATGTTGAAAAAATTATCATTGATACAGAAAAGTTCGGCTGTATTAATATTAATCCTGTTATTACAAGTACATAAAATATAACAGGCAAATATCCTTTGTATAGCAGATATATGTAATCTTTCTTTCTCGAAAGTAATACAGCTACATAGAGAACTATTGTATATCTTGCAAGCTCTGACGGCTGGAAACTAAGTGGTCCTAAATTTATCCATCTGCTTGCTCCCTTTATCGGACCCTTCGAACTGAATAATGTAAAGATCAGTAAAAATATTGTGATCCATATCAGCGATTTTGAAATTGTCTCCAGATGCCTGTAATCAATTTTCGCAAAAACAAAAATTGTAATTATGGAAATTATAACTTTAATTCCGTGCTGCTTAAATAAATAATTGCTGTCCTGATATTTGTCATAGGAAAATGTGGAGCTGGCGCTGTATACAGCACCGATGCTGAATATCATCAGCAGCAATACAGGTATTAAGATCCAAACATCTATTTTATATTTATTTGACATATCAGTTCAGCAGATTTACAAATTTCTTGAATTCACTTCCTCTGTGTTCAAAACTATCAAACATATCAAAACTTTTACAGGCAGGTGATAACAATACTATGTCTCCGGATTTCGCCGCGCTCATTGCCATAATTACCGCCTCTTCCATAGTTTCAGCATTCGAAACTTTTGTAATATTTTTGAAATGCTTATTTATCTTATCTTTTGTTTCTCCGATTGCAATTATTTGTTTTACTTTTTCCTTAACAGTTTTATCGATTACAGAATAATCATTTCCGGTTTCTCTGCCTCCGAGTATCAGTATCAGATCTCCTTCAAATGAATCAAGTGCTACAATAAGTGAATCAATATTTGTAGCTTTCGAATCATTATAAAAACTGATTCCTCTGATCTCTTTGACAAATTCTATTCTGTGTTCCACTCCTGTGAATTCCGTCAAGCTTTCTTTTATAATTTCTTTCTTTATCTCAAAATATCTGGCAGATATAACCGACGCGAGCGAATTATATAAATTATGATTTCCTCTTATGTTAATTTCTCCTGTTTCCATTATTTCCTCTTCAATATTTTTTGCTTTATCAAAATATAATACTTTTCCGTTTTTAATGAAACTTCCTGTTTCAATTTTCTGATCTTCTGCATTTAATAAATTTTCCTTAATACTGAAATAAGCTTTCTTTGAATTTATTTTTTCTGTCGCCTTTCTAAGTATTTCATCATCAAAATTTATAACTGCCATATCTTCATCTTTCTGATTACTGAATATTTTTAATTTTGCATCTAAATAATTTTCAAAACCTCTGTGCCAGTCAAGATGATCCGGAGTAATGTTCATTATAACTGAAACAACGGGCCTGAACCCTTCAATGTCATTTAACTGATAACTGCTTGTTTCAAGAACCGCCACTGAATCTTCATTCAGTTCACTTACTATTTCCGAAAATGCCAGTCCTACATTTCCGCAGACTTTTACATCTATTCCCGCTTTTTTAAATATCTCTCCTGTTAATACTGTCGTTGTTGTCTTCCCGTTTGTACCTGTGATCGCGATCAGGGGACTTTTGCAAAACCAATATGCAACTTCAATTTCAGAATAAATTTTTATTCCCAGCGATTTTGCTTTCTTAATAATTTCATTCTCAGGTGAAATTCCGGGACTTTTAATTATTACTTCATTTTCAAATATCCTTTCAGAGTGAACTCCGAGTTCATATTCAATCTCTGCTGCAGTTAATATACTCTCATCAATATATTTTAATTTTTCAATGCTGCTCCCGTCACTTAAAAAAACTTTTGCTCCGCTT
The DNA here is from genome assembly GCA_036782915.1 of Bacteroidota bacterium. GTDB lineage: Bacteria > Bacteroidota > Ignavibacteria > Tepidaquicellales > Tepidaquicellaceae > JAEUSI01. The sequence continues at coordinate 7,881 of DAIPYE010000139.1, forward strand.
TTTCTTAAAAGCTTTGCGACAGCTATTCCGCTTCTGCCCCCTCCCAGTATTGTAAAAGAACTTTTTTTGATTTCACTTATTTCCATTATCTTACTTTCAGTGATGCTAAAGTTATAATTGCAAGTATTATCGCAACTATATAAAATCTGGTAACTATCTTTGGTTCCGGAATCCCTTTCATTTCAAAGTGATGATGTATCGGAGCCATTTTGAAAATTCTTTTTCCTTCACCGTATTTAATTCTTGTGTATTTAAAATAATATCTCTGAAATATTACCGATAATGCTTCGGCGAAAAATATTCCTCCGAGTATCGGAAGCATGAATTCTTTTTTTACCAAAACACATAATGTTCCGAGTGCTCCGCCAAGTGCAAGCGATCCTGTATCTCCCATAAAAACCTGAGCAGGATATGAGTTATACCATAAAAATCCCAGAGATGCTCCCACAAGTGCCGCGCAGTAAATAGCCAGCTCCCCGTTTCCTTTTAAATAAATTATATTCAGATATTTTGCTGTCTCAATGTTACCTGATACATAAGCAATAATTCCGAGAGTCAATGCGACAATTCCCACTGTTCCCGCAGCAAGTCCGTCCAGCCCGTCAGTAAAATTTACTGCGTTAGAAGTAGCTGTGATTATAAACACAACTATCGGGATATATAAATATGAAAAATCAAATTCATAGCTTTTCAAAAAAGGAATTGTAGTTATCGAATGTATTCCGTCAAACTGCGGAAGGAAATATATTGCGCATCCGACTGCAAGCCCAACTGATACCTGCCCCACAAGTTTATATCGTTCAGCTAATCCCTTTTTATATTTTTTAATTACTTTCAGATAATCATCAGTAAATCCTACAGCGCCTAATGCGATCGTCACAAATAAAATTATTAAAATATAAACATTTGCAAGATCACCCCAGAATAATACCGGAACTAAAACGGAGAGCAAAATTATAAATCCTCCCATTGTAGGTGTTCCTGCTTTCGACCAGTGAAACTGCGGTCCGT
>DAIPYE010000140.1:0-8810 GCA_036782915.1 Bacteroidota bacterium
CCCTATTGTTCGTTAATGGCAAAAAATTTGCAAAGTACAGGATAGATAAAAATAAATTGCTTGCAAAACTTTATCGGGAATCAATAACAACCTAAGTAACTGGAATGTGAGCCCAAAGCCCCCGTTAACAATATATTGGAATTGCATTTGGATATTAAATTTTCGAATTTAGTAACTGAAAATTATCATACCCTCAACTCCAATTCACTGATACAATGATAAGACTTTGTAATTTAAAAAATTTCTTTTTTATTGCATTACTTCAATTATTTTTTTTAATTCCAGTTTTAAAAAAACAGATAGCGAATCAAGCTTAAAAATCATGGCAGGGACTTACACAGGATCAAAAACCTGCTGCGAACAAAAACCCTGAAGATACACTTCTTCAGATTCAATAATTCAGATAATAAGCAATCCGGTGAAAAAACTTACACTGAAAATTCAGATTCTAAAAGCGGAATGGTTTGTTTACCGGAGGTGAGTTTGAAATGAGATTTGATCGATTGAACCTTTTTTCAAAATCAAAAATATATTCTTAAATTAAATTAAAACAGAAAGGAGATTTACATGTATTTCACAGATGATTCACTGTTATCGGAAAATCAACCTCCTCTAATGATCACTGCCGCTCCTTATGGTCCGATGTGGATGCCGCAGGATTGCACACCTGAACAAAAACTCCCTGTGACCTGGGACGAACAGGTGCAGGCTGCAATTGACTGCAAGAATGCGGGCGCAACAATTTTACACATTCATGTTCGTGACCCAAAGACCGGACACATCTCAAAAGACTTTCAGCAGTATAACGACCAGATGGCGCGCTTACGTGAAGCCGTTCCAAATATGATCCTGCAGATGGGAGGATCGATTTCGTTTGCTTCCGAAGCGGGCGAAGAAGCACACGCTGCCAGCTATGATACTCGGCATAAGCTTTGTACGATAAAACCTGCACCGGATCAGATCACTGTGATGTGCGGTTCTTCTCTCTATGATCAGACTGCAATTCATCCAATGGATGCTTACGAAGGTACACGATTCACCAATCCCGCCCTTGCGCAGGCAATGGCTAACCTAGTAATGGATGCAACGCCGGACTTTTATCTCGAAAATATCAAACGCTGTGTCGAGAATGGCATACAGCCTTATTTCGCACTGGCTGACGTCCATGGCCTCGAACTTGTGGAGCGCCTTATCAGAAGAGGATATTACATGGGACCGATGAATGGATTTTTCAGTACCGGCGCCGGAGGAGTGTGCGGTGTCAATCCGTTTGACCTTATGGAATTGGTGCGCAGAACACCTCACGGTTCATGCTATACATACCAGAGTACTTTCCGTCTTACATATCCGATCTCAATGATGATGATCGCGCTCGGGCAGCATACACGTGCGGGGATTGAAGACAATTTATGGGACACAAAAAAGGGTGTGAGGGCAAGTACCATGCACATGATAGAAGCACAGATCAAAATGGCTAAGCTGATCGGACGCCCGATTGCTACTTTAGAACAAACACATAAGATGTTGAAGATCGGTGTTTCGTATAAATCTGTTGATGAAACACTTGCCAATCTCGGACTGCCTCCGAATCGCGAAAAAGGAAACATGGGTTTTCTAGTGCATAAAACCGACGGACGATTTCATCAGGCTGCGCAAGGCGGATGCGGACATATTCATGCTGGAGAGTGGGAAGAAGATGTTAATACTTAATATTGAACTGGAATGCATAAGTCAGACTTGTGAAATTAGCGGTAAAAATTTTGTTCATATTAAACGAATACCAACCGAATCTGAAATAAATGGAACAAATTTGAAGAATTTTAAAGACATCTGAGAAATCAAACAAATCTGACGAAGAAACGCATAAATTCCTTGTAATTCTTGCTCAGCATTCGTATTTTACATATTATTAAAAACTAATCAAGCAATGAAAAGAACATATCAACCAAGCAATCGCAAACGCAAAAACAAACACGGATTCAGAGAGCGTATGGCGACAAAAAACGGCAGAAGAGTTTTGGCCCGAAGAAGAGCCAAAGGCAGAAAAAGATTAACAGTCAGTGATGAATTTACAAGACATGCTTAAAATTTGTTAATTCTGATTCTCAGGCAGTTCATATATTATTATAACAGTTCAGATTTTTCCATTAAGTAATGAAAATCTCCGGCGAAACTAACAGTAATAACATTAAAAAGAATCAGCCTTCGCAAAAAAACTCCGGGATAATTAATAACAGACTAAGCAAGCAGGAAATTTTAAGAGGTCATTTAGTTTATTTATCTGTCATCCGGGATTCTGTTATACTTAAAACAGATTATTTAAAAGTTTATGTCAGCCGGAAAAATACAGAGAGTATAAAAACAGATTTAAACAATATCAGCGAAATTAATGAAAGCCCGCTTTTGACAAAAATTGTAAAAGTGGGCTTTATTATTACAAAGAAGAAAATCAGAAAAGCTGTTCAAAGAAACAGGATCAGACGGTTATTGAAAGAATCTTACAGACTTAACAAAAGTAAATTTTATGAACGGTCGGGAATGAGCATTATTTTTACTTTGAATGATAATGGATACAGCTTATTTAAAAATGATCCGAAAATTAAATGCGGATTCATTGAAACTGAAATGATCAAAGCAGCAGAAAAGATAAACAAATATTTTACAAAAAAATGAGTTTTACAGCTATATTTATAATTAAAATTTATCAGAAACTAATCTCACCTTTGTTACCTGATTCATGCAGATTTTATCCATCCTGTTCACAATACAGTATTGAAGCTTTTCAGACGCACGGATTTTTCAAGGGAATATATCTGAGCGCTTACAGAATTTTAAGGTGCAATCCGTTTTGCAAGTGCGGATATGATCCTGTACCGGAAAAAGAAACTTGTTCACATAATTTTAAAACCATCCGTCACAACGGATAAAAAGAAAGAGTTAAATAAATAATGGATAGAAAATCTTTACTCGGATTCGTATTAATCGGCATAGTTTTAATGATATGGCTTTACTGGAATTCGTCTACACAGCAGCAGCTTGTTCAGCAAAACAGAAGCAGGATTGCAGATTCTCTGAAAACTCTGGAAAAGGAATTTGGAAATAAAACAGAGAAAACACCCGGAATTGACAAACCTGATACTTCAGGCAGAGTAATTGCAGATTCTTTAAAGAATGATTCCTTACTTTTGAAATACGGAAATGTATTTTCAGGTATGGCATTTACAAATTCTAAAAGTCCTTCTGAAAAAATCATAACAGTTGAGAGTGATAAAGTGTTGATGGAGTTTTCAAATTACGGCGGAGGATTGAAAACATATACTGTTAAAAATTATGAGACATGGGACAATAAACCATTGCAGCTTGTTGACTGGAAAAAAGGAAAAGAGCTGCATTTGCTATTTACATCAAAGGACGGCAGATCAATAAATACAAGAGATCTTGTATTTGATTCAGATTACAGCGATAAGAAAAAAGTAAATATTAATTCAGACGGATCTTTTAAACTGACATATACTTTGAATGTCACTTCTGACGGAAGTGAAAGCATTACCAAGATCTATACTTTTTTCACAGATAAGTTTGAGTTCGATGTTACATATGAGTTCAAAAATCCTTCGAAATACATTTCAGACAATAAATATCAGGTAGTCTGGGAATCTTCTCTTAACATGACTGAATACAGAAGTGATCAGGAAGATACTTATGCCGAAGCTTTTGCTTATATGGGTGGTGAACTGGAGACTCTTGACGCAACAAACGAAACCGAAGAATTCAAAGGAGATTTTAACGGTGCAACTGATTATGTGAGTATGAGAACGAAGTATTTCGGATTGTTTATTATTCCCAAGGATGAAAAAGGAGACGGAGCTTATCTATACGGAACGAGAGAATTGTTAAAAGATAAGGGTTCGCGTGAAAATTATTCCATAGCGATCAAAATGGATATCAAAGATGATAAACTTGACAGATCAACTTTTATGATTCTGATGACTCCTCTGGATTATAATATTCTGAAAAGCTATGCAATGGATCTGGAAAAGACTATGCGATTCTCTCTCGATTTTATAGTAAGACCTATAGCTCAGTATATTATTTTACCTGTGTTTCTATTACTCCATAAATTCATTCCAAGCTGGGGACTTGTGATTATATTGTTTGCATTACTTATGAAAATTGTGTTGAATCCTCTTACAAAAAAACAAATGGATTCGATGAAAAAAATGTCAGCGCTTAATCCAAAGATCACGTCAATACGCGAGAAGTATAAAGATGATCCTGTAAAAGCGAATCAGCAGATAATGAAAATTTACAAGGATGAAAAGATCAATCCCGCCGGAGGATGTTTGCCGATGTTGATTCAGTTACCGATTCTATATGCATTATTCGGAGTATTTAATTCTACGATTGAGCTGAGGCATGCGAGTTTTTTATGGATCAAAGACCTTTCTGCTCCTGATGTAATTTTTAATTTACCGTTCAAGCTGCCTTTATTCGGGATCGATCAGGTATCCGGGCTTGCAATACTGATGGGAATTACAATGTTTATTCAGCAGAAAATGACTGTAACAGATCCGAAACAGAAAGCACTTGTTTATATTATGCCGGTAATGCTTACAATTTTATTCTTCAGCTTCCCTGCCGGATTAAATCTGTATTATTTTATGTTTAATGTATTTACAATTGCATATCAGTGGTATACAAACAAGAAGAATCCTGTTCCTGCTGTAGAAGTTGTTACCGGAAATAATAATTCAACCGGAAAAAATAATCTGCCTAAAAAGCAAACTCAGGCAAAGTTAAAAAAATAAATTGAAACCGGATTTTAAAAATCCTCCTTCCATAATTGTAGTTCAGATCGGAAAAATCGGGGATATGATACTTTCTACTCCCCTTTTTTCCGAATTGAAAAAATTGTTTCCGGATTCCAGACTTACAGTTCTCGCCAGCGAGATCAATAAAGACATTCCCCTTAATCATAGTTCTGTAGATGAAGTTATAATTTTCAGAAAGAATATTTTCCGGAGAATATTTCTTTTGAAACATATGTTTTTAAAAACCGATATCTGGATTGATACAAAGGATAATTATTCAAAGACCAGCGGTTTGTTGTTTAAAATATTCAGACCGGTGTTTTCATTAGGATTTAAATTTCCTGAAAATAAAATAAACTACAATGTTTACCTGAACGAATATGCAGCCGGAAAACATGCGGTGGATCTGAATTTAAGCCCTCTTAATTACTTCATTGATTCAAATGTTAAAATTAAGACTCTTCCTTCTTATAATATTCCATTTAATATCAAAAATAAATTCGAACGAAAATTCAGCACAGGAAAGGATAAGTTAAATATATTGATAAATATTTCTGCGGGAAGTAAAAGCAGATATTTACATGAAAAGACTTGGACGGAAATAATTGATCATCTTTCCGGCAATAAGAAATTACAATTTATTTTAAACGGAATTGAGCAGGATAAAAAAATAATTAATTACATTCTGGAAAACACAAAGAGTAAAAAGGTAAAATATTTACCGGCTCAAAACATTCTTGAAACATCTGAAATTGTAAGGAATAGTGATCTTATTATTACACCGGATACATCTGTAGTGCATATTTGCTCTGCATTTTCAAAACCGGTTGTTGCGATTTACCCTGATGTGAAATGGAATCTGGAAAAATTCAGTCCATTATCAGAAAAGAAAGTAATTGTGGTATCTGAAGATGAAAATTCTGTTAATAATGTGAAAGCTGAAACTATTATTACGGCAGCAAACAAATTACTTGAAGAAATTATTCAGGAAAAAATTAGTGGAAATGCCGAGAGTCGAACTCGGGTCCGAAAAGAAGACCATTAAAACTTCTACATATATAGTCTGAACTTTTTACATCGCTATACCATGGTAGTCAGACAAACCTCAGTATTCGCTATTCTGAATAAGTTTCATTTAAACAACTCAGAAAAACTGTTTAAACTATCTCATCTGATTTGACACTTCAAAATTTCCGATGAGCGGGATCTTCCAAAGTGAGGTTGCATTAAATTATGCAGCCATTGCGTAGGTGTTGCTTACGTTGTTGTTTTTTATTGTTGTCTGCCTTTTTAAAGTGGTTGCAGGAACACTATATGCAGTTCTAACCATCTTTCATTCCGTCGAAACCGTTGCATTCCCGGAATTTTAAAGAACAAAAAAACTTTTTAATTGCTTTTTACATTTGATGAAACCGATAAAGTGTTGGTTCTTTCTTCAGTTTTTGGCAATTTCACTTCCTGAATTAATTCTACTTTTTCACTTTTATCGTTATACAGAATTCCGAAAGGAACTACGACACAATATCCCAATATTAATAAAATTGGTGCTACTGTGGTCGGAAGAAATCCGTCTACTGAATTTTCTGACATGAAAAAATATCCTATAACTATTAAAGCTATACCGATTCCAATGATCATATAATTCTTTGTTGTCATTGCAAAATGGAGATGACTAAGCTCTTTTCTTTGCTTTTTGGTTTTTAAAGACTGAACATTCTGAAGTTTTGTTTTTGCCATATATAATTACTTTTTGATTTTTGATAGTTCATTATAATAATGTGAAATACTTAAAATACCTTTATGGAAATTGTTGAGATTAAAATGCTCATCAGGTGAATGAATATTGTCATCCGGTAAACCAAATCCCAGTAAAATAACCGGAGCGTTGAGCTTTGTCTGAAATGAACTTACAACAGGAATAGATCCTCCTTCTCTTGTAAACAAAGGTTCTTTTCCAAAACCTTTTTTCAAAGCTTCGACTGCTGCATACATAGCCGGAGAATCAATCGGAGTAATAGCACCGTTTCCTCCATGCAAAGATTTTACAATAACTTTTACTGACTTTGGAGAGATTTTTTTAACATATTCAGCAAAAAGTTTTTCGATTTTTTCAGGTTTCTGATTCGGAACAAGCCTCATGGATATTTTTGCTGCAGCCTTAGAAGGAAGCACTGTTTTAGCTCCTTCTCCCTGAAATCCTCCCCAGATCCCGTTACAATCAAGTGTAGGCCTTGCGGAAGCCCTTTCAAGTGATGTATAGCCATCTTCACCAAACAACTCCTCTACTTCAAGACCTTTCATATATTTCTTTTCATCAAAAGGAAGTTTAAGATATTCCTGCCTTTCTTTATCTGTTAAATTTAAAACATCATCATAAAATCCGTCAATTAAAATCTTTCCTTTTTCATCCTTTAATCCTGTTATAATATGCGCCAGCGCATTGATCGGATTATTAACAGCTCCCCCAAAGGAACCGGAATGCAGATCCCTGTTTGGTCCTGTTACTTCCACCTGCATATAAGCCAGACCTCTAAGACCATAACAAATAGAAGGAATATCTTTATCGATCATTCCAGTATCTGAGATTACCACATAATCGCATTTTAAAAGCTCTTTATTTTCATCAATAAAATCATCAAGGTTTATACTTCCTATTTCTTCTTCACCTTCAATAAGGACCTTAATATTTACAGGTAAAGTTTTATTATTAATTAAATGAGATTGTAAACTTTTCATATGAATAAAAACCTGACCTTTATCATCGGCTGCTCCGCGTGCATAAATGTTGTCACCTCTGACAGTCGGTGAAAAGGGAGGATCAGTCCAGAGATCAACAGGATCAACAGGCTGAACATCATAATGTCCATATATAAGAACTGTAGGTTTATCTTTACCCGCTTTCAGCCATTCACCATAAACAATAGGATGTCCGGGTGTTTCATTTATTTTTACATTTTCCATACCTATCAATTCTAATTGCTTCTTCACATATTCAGCACAATTTCTTACATCAGCTTTATTTTCGCTGTTTGTGCTTATAGAAGGAATTTTCAAAAAATCTTTCAATTCTTCTACAAAATTATTCTTGTTGTCATTAATATATTTTACAATATTTTCCATTTCAAAAAGTTAAAATAAAAAAAATGCGATTTACAAAAATCGCATTTTTCATTAATAATGAATTAATTGATCATTGTTTTTGCTCTAACAGATTTAAATCTTCTATAGCGCTTTTATTTTCCGCATCTAATTCCAGTACCCGTTTATAACTGGTTTTTGCATCATCTACTTTATTTAATGCAACTTCTGTTCTGGCTTTCCATAACCATGATGGTACATAAGCATTATCTATACTGTTAGCTTTATTAAATTCTATAAGTGCATCTTCATATTTTTGCTGAGAATACAAAGAAAGACCTTTATAAACATAAGCAGCAAGCTGTTTCGAACCCATTTGTATTGCTTTATCAAAATTTGTTACAGCCACATCATATTTCTTTTCATTGAAATTCATCAGACCCATTTGATAATAAATGTTATCATCAGTGCTGTCTGATGCAATTGCCAGATCAAAGTTCTTATTCGCATTCGTGTAATCTTTCTTATTGGCATAAATCTGAGCAAGTTTCACATAATCTTCTGTATCATAAATAGATAAGTTTACTAATTTGAAATATTCCAGGGCTTTATCGTAATCCTCTTTTTCATTGTAAACATACGCCATATATTTATATGCAGAAGACAGATCTTTATCAGGGTTTTTTGCGACAACATTTTGCAATATTTCCAATGCTTCATCATATTTCTTCTGACCATATTTTACCTTTGCAATATAAGTTTCACCGTCAACAGAACCGGGCTGAAGTTTGGAATATTTTTCAAAAGCCGTAAGAGCATCATTATAGTTTTCACTAAAATAATACAATCTTCCCATCTCAAGATATGCATCTGCAAAATTCGGATCGTCCTTTATAGCTTCCTTGAATTGATTCAATGCAT
>DAIPYE010000141.1:0-8737 GCA_036782915.1 Bacteroidota bacterium
GCAGCAGGTGACCCGATTTTTGCTAGTGATAATATTCAGGGATATGTTACAATGGAAAAAAATACAAGAGGTCATCAGATACACTTTGCTCTGAAGGTCAAAGGTGAAAGTATGGTTGACTCTGGAATTTATGATGGTGATATTGTGATCGTAAGAAAACAGGATACTGCCGATGACGGTGAAGTGGTAATTGCCCTGTTAGACGATGAAGCTACTGTAAAAACATTACGAAACAAAAACATCAAAGCTTATCTTGAAGCTTCAAACTCAAAATATAAATCGATCATTGATAAGCCGTTTCAGATCATTGGAAAAGTGATCGAGCTGAGAAGGGAGTACAGTGTTCATTAATACCAGTTTCAATTTATTCCGACCCTTCTGAAAATAAAATTTACATTCTTCTTAGACTTATCATAATTAAAAATTGCATGCAATTCTTTTTCAGACAGAAATCTCATCACTTCTTTGTCTTCTTTAAGTAATTTCAGAAAACTAATTTTTTCTTTCCAGCATTTCATTGCCACTGTCTGTACAATTTTATAAGCATCTTCGCGTTTCATTTTCTTTTCAATGAGTTTCAGCAATACAGTTTGCGAAAATAGTAATCCATTTGTCAGCTCAAGATTTTTATTAATGTTAGCTTCATTTACAACCAGTGTATCGATCAGTTTTGTAAACTGTACCAGTAAATAATCCATAAGAATTGTTGAATCCGGAATAATTATCCTTTCTACAGAAGAATGGCTTATATCTCTTTCATGCCACAAAGCAATATTCTCAAATGAAGCAAGTGCATTTCCTCTTAAAACTCTTGCAAGTCCTGACAATCTTTCACTGGTGATAGGATTTTTTTTATGAGGCATTGCAGACGATCCTTTCTGACCGGACGAAAAATATTCTTCCAGTTCAAGAGTTTCTGTCTTTTGCAAATGGCGAATCTCGGTAGTGAATTTTTCTATTGAAGAAGCTATAATTGCAAGAGTTGACATATATTCAGCATGTCTGTCACGCTGAAGTATCTGTGTGGAAACATTTGTAGTTTTTAATCCAAGTGACCTGCAGACAAATTTTTCGACCTCAGGAGAAATATGCTCATAAGTTCCGACTGCTCCGGATATCTGCCCGATCGAGATTATTTCAACGGCTCTTTTCCACCGATCTATGTTTCTTTTCATTTCATCATACCACAGAGCAAATTTTAAACCTAAAGTAATGGGCTCTGCATGAACTCCGTGGGTTCTGCCTATCATGGAAAGATATTTATACTTTTTTGCTTTAGCTAAAATAACTTTATTAACTTCATTGAGATCTTTTAAAATAATTTCTCCAGCCTGTTTCATCTGAACTGAAAGTGATGTATCGATCACATCTGAGCTTGTCATACCGAGGTGAATAAATCTGGAATCCATACCGACATTTTCTCCGACATTTGTTAAAAATGCTATAACATCGTGTTTAACTTTTTCCTCTATTTTTAAAATTTTACTGACATTGAACCGGGCTTTCTTTTTAATATTAAGAAATGATTTGCGGGGAACAAGTCCAAGTTTGCTTTGAGCTTCAGTTGCAAGTAATTCTATTTCAAGCCAGATCCTGAATTTATTTTCATCAGACCATATCGCTGACATTTCTTTTCTGGAATAACGTGGGATCATATTATGTTGGTTTTAAAATTAAAAAATTGAAATTAAATAATCAGGAACTGCAGATTTTTACGATTTACTTATGAAATAACCGGATTTGATTTAGCTTTAATTTTTGTGATAACAAGTGTTATGTCATCATTTTGTTCGGTATTTCCTCTGAAGCTTATGATAGAATTTATAAGTTCTTTCTGTATTATTGAACAGGAAAAGTGTCTGTTATCTGTAATAATATTTACGACTTTGTCTGTCCCGAATTCTTCCCTGTTTTTATTCATTGCTTCTGTCAGACCGTCGGAATAAAAAACAAACATATTATCTTCCGAAATACTGATCTCAGTTTCTTCAAGATGAGATTCAAAATATATTTCACTTTCAAGTCCGAGTCCCATTCCTTTACTTTTCATGAGATCAAATTTTCCGTTTGTTGAGAATATTGCAGGATTATGACCGGCTCTGCAGATCTTTACTGTCATTTTATCCAGATCAAACAAAGCAATGATCGCAGTAATAAAAGATTTCTTGTCAATTTTCTGATGTATAAGTTTATTCACTTCTACAAGAATTTGTTTTGGTGAAATGAAGATCTTTGCAGCGAACTGTATCATAGCCTGTACTTTAGACATATACAAAGCAGCCGGAATTCCTTTTCCGGAAACATCAGCAACCACGACAAGCATTTTATTATTATCCAGTTTTATCACATCATAAAAATCACCGCCAATTAATTTTGCAGGTCTGTAAAAACCTGATATTTCAATTCCGTCAATACTGTTTATATACTGAGGAAGAAGCCCCATTTGAATTTTTCTGGCAATCTGCAGCTCTTCTTCAATTTTCTGTTTAGATATTTTTTCCTGCTGCAGCCGGGAATTTTCAAATGAAATTGCAGCTTGTGAAGCAAGCGTTTTTAGCAGATCAATATCTTCTTCAGAATAAGATTTACCGGAAGGTTTTTCCCCAAAATTCATTGCTCCGATCAGAGAATCTTTTATAAAGATCGGAATACTTAAAACCAGATTTTCATTTTTAATAATTTCCTTTTGATTTTCAGATAATTTCAATTCCTGCAGATATACTTCATTTAACAATTTAGGCTCTCTGTTGTTTCTAAACACAGCTGAAAATGCATTGTCAAAATTTTCTCCTTTATAAATCACCTTTTCATTTCCGCTGCTTTTTTCAAATTCATCCTGAAGAATTTTATAATAATCCTTATCCTTGAACCAAACATTTAAATTTTCTATTCCCATAGTTTCTTTTACAGAATTTCCGATCTTATCAATCACTTTTCTCATGTTATCCAGATAGGGAAGCTCTTCTGAAAAGAGCAGAAGAGATTTTCTGTAATTATATCTTTCTCTGTAAAATTGTTTATCGACAAATTCTTTTGCTTTATTATTGACGAAATCAAAACTAAAAGTAACAATAATAATTAAAGCAATTGTAAGGATTTGCTTATTTTCAGGCAAAATCTGACTGAGGACAGAATCAAGAAACAATACTATTAAAAGATACATCCCGACTATGAATGCAGTTATGATCCCAAAAACCAGACCTTTTTTAATTATAAATTCAGTGTCAAGAATTCTGTATCTGAATATCGAATATCCAAAAGAAACAGGAATAGCAAGTACAAGCGCACACGGCGCAAACATCCAGGGTGTTACAAGAAAATTCGGCTTATTTAGAATTATCGGAACCAGTACTGTATATGTAAAACCGATACCGGAAATTAGAAATCCGTACAAAATTACATTTAACGGTTTTCTTAAATTATCATTTTCGATTTTTCTTACCGAATGTCTGAAAATTGAGATCCCTGTTATTATATATGCTGAAGTAAAGATGTTTGAAGAAATGTTGTAACTTAAATTCGGGAACAGATATACGATCAGGGCAAATACAAAAGGAATTGAATAAAGAATAGATAAATACAGTTTTCTTTTCGGTGATTCGATTTTTAAAGGATATGTCATAAAAAAATGAACAAACAATGGCAGGAAAAAAAGCTGACCAATGATTCTATTTGCCTTCATAATATTCTGAATCCCCGACATATCTGACTGTACCATTGATGTAAAATTCAGGCATGCTGCGCATCCGAGAAAGAAAAATAACTGAGATGTTAATTCTTTTGGTTTTGAATATCCGACAAGATGTCCGATTACCAAAAATCCAAAACCAAAGAGAGCAAAAATCAGCTGAAGAAGATTATTGAATTTATATACTTTGACATTGAAATTATATACCTGATTATCACGAATAACAGTATAAACTACAATCTGTCCTGCTTCAAAGCTGTTAAGTATATCCTGTGCTTCGAGAATCTGCTTGAAAGATTTACCGTCGATCGAAATTAAAACATCACCGTTCTTTAAACCTGCTTCATCCGTTACTCCGCCGGGAATTATCTGATCAATAAATAATCCTTCATCAAGCTTTTTTTCGTTGTATTCAGCAACCCACAAACAATCATCTGTTGTCATCCTCTCAGTGATCATGTTTCTTATAAAAATAATAGATGCGAATACAAAGCAGTAAAGTGCAATGAATGTAAACATTGCTCTTAAGCTTCCGTCACTGAATTTATTAAGAAATTTCAAATTTGAGAAATGAATTATAAAAGTTAATTTATACTACGAATATAAGAATTTTATGTTTCCTGTTAAATATCATAACCAAATGAAAAATACAGATCTATCGGACCAAAAATAAAAGAATCTTTTTGAATTCCTTTTTTTATTATAAAACTTTGTCCGACTGAAAAGCTTGCCTCGCCAACCGGTGTATCAAATGCAGATGTTATTCCTATTCCGTGTCTTAAATCTTTGAATCTTATATCCTGCGCCACCTGCCAGACATTTCCAAGATCATATCTTACTCCGATATAAGTATCAAAAAATAATTTATAAGGAAATAAATATCTGTATTCCAAAGATAATTCCAGTATCTGCCTTCCTCTTAATTCATCCAGAACCATTCCGAAAAATGATTTTTCACCTCCGATTGAATATTGCTCTGTTAAAGGTGTTGTATTGTCCGCAAATCCGAAAATAAATCTCGGTCTGATTGTCTGGGATTTTGCCACGGGAAAATACTGTTCATAACTAAAATAAAATTTTGTGAAACTTAGATTTACTTCCGAAATATTTTTTGCAGTTTCATAAAAAAAATTTATTAAAGCTCCTCTTGACGGAAAGGGAAGTACATCTTCATTATCGAAAATTCCGCCGAATTTAAGTTTTATCACACTTAAATTTTCAGTAAGATATTCACTGAAATTTATATTTGTGATTTCCTGATTTTCAAATATTGTCTGTGCGTATATTGTTCCGAATCTTTCAATCTGTGTCCCGAAAAGAAAACTTAATCCGCCGTCCCTGGCGTTCCTGTATTCACCTACATTTACAACTTCAAACTTATTTTCAACAGAATCTGTTATTTGCTGGTATCTGTAAATATCTCTGTAAGTATAATATGCATTAAGATTAAATGTAAGGGGTAATGAAAAAAACTGATTCGATTTTAATTCAAGCTGATAGATTCTGTTTCTTAATCCGCCTGCAGCCAGAAATCCTGTCTCTATACCGGTTCCGTATATATTCTCATCTCTGAGATCCAGTAAAAGCTGCAGGTTGTAATTATTATCCAGCTTTACAGAAAACCGCAAAGCTTTGGAATTTTTTTCGATTACATTAATTTTCAGAAATGGATTTGCAAGATTATTCTTATAATCAAAACTAAAGCTAACCTGATTAAAAAGATTTGTACTCATTACATTTGTAATGCTTTCATCCAGGTCATTGCTGAGTACCGGAGTCTCCGTTCCAACTTTCACTTCACGGGTGATGACATTGTCATTTGTTCTCTTGTTGCCTGAAAGTTCAAGATCTTTAATATATCCGCTGCTCAGTTCTATTTCCAAAGTGCTTGTGGAATACCTGAAATGAAATCTGGTGATTTCTACAAGTGATAAAGAATTATTTCTGAGTGAACCCAGTATTTCATCAAAAAAACTTTTACAGGTATGATAGTTTAAAGGAACGTTCAAATTCCTCTTTTTAAAATTACTTATCACTGTATCAAGAAAATTATAAGAATTATTAATTGTGACTTCCCGAAGCTGCGGATTGCTTGTGAGAACATAATTTATTGTTGCTGAATTTTCTTTCCTGCTTATTACAGCATTCACTTTACTGAAAAACCCTGTTCTGTAAATCATTCTGAGATTTCTTTCAATTGAAGTATATCTTTCAAAATCCTTGTCTGTTAATATGTTCAGACTATCATATAATTCTTTTTTAAGATAATCAGTATTAACTGTGATCTCAGGTTTAATAATAAAGTTATTGAAATTTTTTGATTCGGATAATTCAATAGAGTCAATATCGGATTTGATCTTTTCAATGATTTGTATAGGTACTTCTTCTCCCTTTGAAATCAGGAAATCAATTTTTGAAAAATCAGTTGCTGAATATTTTTTTATTGCTGGAGTAATAATAACATTGGCATCTTTTAACTGTAAATTATTCAGCTGTGTCATGGTAATAGACATGATCTGATCGGGTGGATTCAAAGGAGCATCCAGCTCCTTGTTTTTTTTTAAAGGACTGGGTGAGTTTACTGCTATGATATAATCAGCGCCAAGTGTTTTTGCCACTCTCGTTGGAATATTCTCAGTAAGTCCACCGTCTACAAGATCCAAATTATCAATTCTTATCGGAGAATAGAGTAACGGGAAAGTAAATGATGCTTTAATTGATTCACTTAAATTTCCTTTGCTGAGTATAACTCTTTTTCCTGTATTGAAATCAGTTGCAACTGCAGAAAAAGGAATTTTAAGGTCATTGAAATTACCTTTTGTATGATACCGGGAATTCAATATGAAAGAGTTGATCTTTTCACTTAAATACTGTCCGTTTGAAAATGAAGAAGGAATAAGTATTGGCTTTATTCCGTCAAGAGGAATCGTTAACAAACTCCTGTCCTGAATTTTTTTCTGCTCAAGAAAAAGTGAAGTCCTTTGATATTTATTTGTTAAGCTCAAAGCTCTGTCCCAGTTAAAATCTTTCAATATGTTCTCAATTTCAGCAACGGTATATCCAGAAGAATAAAATCCCCCAATAATACTTCCCATACTTGTGCCAACTATCATGTCAATTCTGATATTCTCTTTATTTAATTTATCAATCACTCCAAGCTGTGCTATTCCTCTTGCGCCGCCGCCGCTTAAAACAAGAGCTATTTTTTTATCTGAATAAGTTTTCTGGAATACATTGAATTTATTTGTGTCCAGATTTTCTTTTACATTTAGGTTCAGAGAAACAGTATCCTGAATTACTTCCTCAGATGAAGTCTGAGAAAAGGAATTATTCAGGGAAATTAAACAAATCAATAAACCGAATAAAAAAAATCTGATGAAATACATATAAATCAATATAAATGTAATTTGAAATTTAAGAAAATAATCAAAAATCAGATTCTACTTTAAGATGTTTTCTTTTACTGAAACCATAGAAATAAATTATCATTCCAATAATCAATCCCGGATATATTGGTTCCATTCCCAGAAATAACAAGGGTTTGTCGGTACTGCTGTAATACATTCCCAGCAGAAAAAGTATAAGCGATGTTAAAAAAGAACAGATCATAGCCGCGAAAATAAATTTTGAATGTATCTGTAACTTTTCAAAATATGACGAAACTACGCTGATCAGAAGTGCGGGTATAATTATTGTTCCGATCGTATACCAGATTGTTATAACCGAAGGAAGTAAAAAAGCAATCAGCAATGAAATGACTGAACTGACAATGAGTCCCAGTGTACTGTATAGTTTGTTTCCGCCGGCCTCGTTTTTGATCCTGGCAATTATATCTCTTCCAAAAGTATTGGAAGAAACAAAGATATATGAATGTAATGTGGACATAATTGTAGCAATCATTCCAAGAAAGAAAATTCCCTTTACAATTGGAGGCAGCAATACATTTCCCAAAGCAGGAAAAGAATAAATCGGTTCAACCGGTTCTTTCAAAAAAAATGCTTTTGAATATAAACCTGTAACTGTTGTCATAAAATCAAATATTATCCAGAAAACGAGAGAGATCAAAACTCCTCTTTTCGGAGTGTTTTTATGTTTTGCGGAATAACATCTCTGATGAAATGCAGGATCAACCAAAACCCATGAGCCAATGAAAAACCATACAATTATGTATTGAACAGAATTACCGCCGGTTGTGGATAAAAACTGCTCTGGTAATCTTGATTCCAGATAATCAAATCCGCCGAGAGTATTAAAACAAAATGGAAGAATTATTCCGAAACCGACGAACATAACTACAAACTCAAGCATATTTACTCTTATATCAGCTTTTAAACCGCCTTTATATAAAAATATTGTTGAGAAAATTAATACAATTATCATTGAAAATATTAACCCGATCCCAAAAACAAGATTTATTAAAATTCCAAGCATAAACAAATACGGGGCCGGAGTGGATAAAAAGAAAATTAATATTCCTCCAAGGATACTGACTTTTTTTCCGTATACTAGATCTAATTTATCCGGAATTGAAAATAAATGTGTTTTCCTTATTTTTCCCGCTAAAAAAAATGCAAAAATTATTATAAAGAAATAATAGGGGAATGCATATAAAAACCATCCTGCTACTCCATAATTATAAGTGAATTCTCCGACTCCGAGAATTCCCCCGTAAAATGTAGAAACCAGTGTTGCAACAAATGCGGGAAGAGTTATCATTCTTCCTGCGACAAGATAATCTTTTGGTGAATCTTCCGAGGACTTTGTTTTTAATCCTAAGATAACTGTAAAAGCAAAATAAGCGATTATGATCAGATAATCGTTCATTGAAAAATCTATTCTCACTATATTCTGTTATTTTATAAAATGTTTTTTGAATAAAAGCAAACTTCCGGTTTTATATTCGATTGAAACAGTATCAGATTCAGATTCATTTAGAGAGCCTTCTCTGACTCCAAACTCCAGTATGTCATTTTTCAATTCATATTTTAAACCTTTGGTAGTAATACCTGCTGCTATTGGCAATGCAAGTAATGAAATTATCTCTCCCTT
>DAIPYE010000142.1:0-8719 GCA_036782915.1 Bacteroidota bacterium
GAATAATTCAGGAAAAGGCGAGGGAATTTGCTGTCATCGAATCGATGGACGGAGGTAAACCTATACGGGAATCAAAATCGGTTGACATTCCATTGTCATTGTCTCATTTCTTTTATTATGCAGGATGGGCTGATAAACTTGATTTGGCATTTCCGGGAAGGAAGGTTACTCCAATCGGAGTTGCAGGACAGATCATTCCATGGAATTTCCCGTTACTTATGGCTGCGTGGAAGATTGCGCCTGCTCTTGCATGCGGAAATACTGTAGTAATTAAATCAGCAGAAACTACTCCACTAACTTTATATAAATTAGCTGAAGTTTTTGAAGAAGCAGGATTACCGGAAGGTGTTGTAAACATTATTTCCGGTGACGGATTGACCGGAGCAGCAATTGTAAATCATCCAAAAACAAAAAAGATCGCCTTTACAGGTTCAACTGAAGTCGGGAAACTGATCATGCAGCAGACAGCCGGCACAGATAAAAAACTGACATTAGAACTCGGCGGAAAAGCTGCAAACATAATTTTTGAAGATGCTCCGATTGATGCTGCTATTGAAGGAATAATAAACGGAATTTATTTTAATCAGGGGCATGTGTGTTGTGCAGGTTCGAGGCTATTGGTTCAGGAAAGCATAAAAGACATTGTCATAAAAAAATTAAAGCACAGGTTGAAATCATTAAGAGTAGGAGATCCATTGGATAAAAATACAGATGTAGGAGCAATTAATTCAAAAATGCAGCTTGACAAAATTAAGGAATTAGTTCAGTCAGGAATAGCCGAAGGAGCTTCAATTTATCAGAGTGAATGCAGATTACCTGAAAGAGGTTACTGGTTCAGACCGACATTTTTCTCTGATGTTGCTCAGTCTCACAGGATAGCAAACGAAGAAATTTTCGGACCTGTGTTATCTATACTTACTTTCAGAACGCCTGCAGAAGCAGTTGAAAAAGCAAACAATACTTTCTACGGGTTATCAGCAGGAGTCTGGACTGACAAAGGGTCAAAAATTTTCAAAACATTAAGCAAACTAAGAGCCGGAGTTGTATGGTCAAATACATTTAACAAATTTAATCCGGCATCACCATTCGGAGGTTACAAGGAAAGCGGATTCGGAAGAGAAGGCGGCAGACACGGGTTGGCTGCGTATCTGAATTGAGAATTACGAATTACGGAAAAAATTTAAAAGAAACTATTATTAATGAAAATACAAATAATCAATTTGGATGAATAGAATGCTCTTTTCCAAATATTTTGGAGGAAAAGTGAATAATATAAATATAAGTTTAATTGAGGATAATATGTTGGGTTAATTGATGAAGAAAATTAAGACTAAATAGTCAGTTTCAAAATAAACAGTTTTGAAAAGTTAAGAGACAATACCCATCATAAGATTATACAATACTCTTCCTGAAAAAAATTATTACAAAAAATTTTCACAATAGTTATATAATATCTTGGAAAATAAAATCATACAGGTAAAAAATCTTGTAAAGAAATACGATAAACTCGAAGCTGTGAAAGGCATCAGCTTTGACGTTCACAAAGGTGAAATTTTCGGGTTGCTCGGTCCGAACGGCGCCGGGAAGACTACGACACTTGAGATAATGGAAACACTTCGTGACAAAACCAGCGGAGATGTGATTATTGACGGGTTATCAATTGATAAAGATCAGAATGAGATCAAAAAGATCATCGGTGTTCAATTACAAGCAGCAGGATATTATCCTAATTTATTTTTGACAGAGCTTCTTGAATTGTTCGCAGGGCTTTACAATGTGGATATTGATCCCCTTGAAATGTTAAAGCTTGTTGATCTTGAAGAAAAAGCTAAATCAAAATTCAAAGAACTTTCCGGCGGACAGAAACAAAGATTTTCGATCTGCACAACTTTAATTAACGATCCTAAAATAATTTTCCTTGATGAACCTACAACCGGCCTGGATCCGCAGGCAAGAAGAAATCTCTGGGAACTGATAAAGCTTATTAAGTCAAAAGGAACAACTATAATGCTTACAACTCATTATATGGATGAGGCTGAAATTTTATGCGACAGAGTCGGCATTATTGATAACGGCACAATAATTTCAATAGATACTCCGGATAATTTAATAGATGAACTTGTAACGTCCGGATTTGAAAGACCTAAGCAGATCAAACTGGCTTCACTTGAAGATGTATTTTTACATCTAACAGGAAAGGAGATCAGAGATGAATAATATGCAGTTAGACAGTTAGACAGTTAGACAGTTAAGCAGTTAGCAAATAAATTAAAAGTGAATATTTATGAATAAGAGAAGTGGGAATTACAGTCAGTTCAAAGCGATGATGGCAATAACCAAAGCCAGTCTGCATTCGATAATAAGAAATCCGTCTGCGGTGGTTTTCAATCTGATATTTCCTCTAATATTTATACTTGTATTTGGATTCATCAGCGGCGGCGGTTTCAGCATAGATGTAGGTGTAGAAAGCAATTCAAACAATGACAATTCAATATACAAATCACTGGAAAGCACTAAATCCGTAAAACTGATAAAAACAATTCCGGAAAATGAAATGCAGAGTGAGCTTGAAAAGGGAAGATTGGATGCAGTTATAAATATTCAGAAAAATGAAAATGGAATTTTAGTTGTAAATTTAAAAACTACAAAAGCATCACCGGAAAGAGGCAATATTTTTAAAATGATGCTGAATGAAATTATAGACAAGCAAAATCTTTCGGTGAATAAAGCAGATATACCATTTACAGAGATCAAAGAGGAAGTTGTCGAAGGCAGAAAGTATAAAACAATTGATTTCATACTTCCGGGACAATTAGGGTTTTCATTATTAAGTGCCGGTGTGTTCGGGACAGCATTCATATTTATCAGCCTCAGGCAGACACTTGTTATAAAAAGATTTTTCGCAACGCCAATAAGTAAAAGTTACATACTCATCGGCGAGTCACTGAGCAGACTGATCTTTTCAATGTTCAGTGCAGCAATAATTATTCTCATCGGAAATTTATTTTTCGGATTTACACTTGTGAACGGGCTGATTACTTTTTTGAATATGATGGTGCTTTCTGTCATAGCATTGTCAGTGTTTCTGGGATTCGGATTTGTCGTTTCGGGAATTGCCAAAACAGAAAGCGCTGTGCCTCCGATCGCTAATCTGATCACACTGCCGCAATTCCTGCTTGCAGGGACATTCTTCCCTATTTCAAATTTTCCCGAATGGCTTCAGCCTGTAAGCCGAGCATTACCGCTGACATATCTAAATCAGGCAATGAGAAAAATTTCCTTTGAAGGGGCAAGTTTATTTGACGTCAGATTTGATATTTTAATATTATTAATCTGGGGTGTAATTGTTTATGCAATTGCTGTTAAGGTTTTTAAGTGGGAATGATTTGATTTGGGATTTAATTTTTATGGTCTCAATTCCGACGGCTCGACCTTTCCTACAATAAACATTTCATCATCTTTTTTTAAAGCGTCAATGACTCCGTTACTTATTTCTGTATTTGTTAGCCATCTTGAATTTTCATCCTCTACAACAAATCCCAGTATAATTTTTTTATAGGAAATATTTTTGAATTTGTATAAAGTCTGTTTAAAATCTTCAGAAACTATTGCAGGATTTGAAGATTCGCTACCGAGTATATGATAAAATTTCACTGGTATGTTTGAATCGTTAAGTATTTCTGCTATTTCATGAACAGCTTCAGGAGCAGTTGAATGAATCCAGCAAACAGCAGTTTCAATAGGTCCGTAAATATTCAATGCATTTGTAAGTTTGCTTCTAAGCTGTTCTGATTCGGAATAATCAACACGGATCGGATTTATAAATCCATCAATATCTTTTGACAGGATAAGTTCTTCAAATTTATTCTGATCTCTTGCTATAACCGAAACTTTCATACCGTGAGTTGCAAAATATAATGAAACGCCTTTGAGCATTCCTGTGCCGCCGACTACTAATACGTGAGACATTTATTAGATTTACGATTTTTTGAAATGAGATTTTAAGATATCAGGGGAATGAAAATTTACAAATAATGTTCGAGTTCATTTTCATCAGTGACAAGCACTTCCCTTGCATTCGAACCGTTCTTCGGACCAACAATCCCCGCTTCTTCAAGCTGATCTACAATTCGCGCTGCTCTTGCATAACCCAGTTTTAATCTTCTCTGTAAAGTGGAAGTAGAACATTGCTGAAGTTTGAAAAATAATCTAGCGGCATCACCGAATAATTCATCTCTGTCATCTGCGTCACCATAAACTGAATTTCTCTTTTTTTCAATTATAGAAGGAAGTAAATATGGTTTAGTAAATCCTACCTGATCTTCGATGAATTCCGCAACTTTTTCACACTCTTCAGTTGTGATCAGAGCATTCTGAATTCTTATCGGTTTAGACGAAGCAGCAGAAAGATAAAGCATATCTCCGTTCCTCAGCAACTGATCAGCTCCGCCCATATCTAAAATAGTTCTTGAATCAATTTTCGAAGCAACCTGATATGCAATTCTCACAGGAAAATTTGCTTTGATAACACCGGTGATCACATCAACCGACGGTCGCTGAGTCGCAACAATTAAATGAATCCCGACTGCTCTCGCCATTTGAGCAATTCTTGCAATTGGTTCTTCTATCTCTCTCTTTGCAGTGATCATAAGATCTGCGAGTTCATCTATAATTGTCACAATATAAGGCATCTTTTTATGACGGATAACATCATTATCTTTTAATTTCCCGTCTGCAAATTTCTGATTATATGCTTCGATATTTCTGACACCTGCATTCGCAAGTTTATCGTATCTGTTTTCCATCTCACTTTCAACGCTTTTCAATACAGACACTGCATTTGTCGGGCTTGTAACAATGCTTTCATTTATATCAGTTGACGTTGCAAGGAAATGCTTTTTCAATTTTGAATATAAACTCAGTTCGATCTTCTTCGGATCGATCATTACAAATTTCAGATCAGAAGGATGTAATTTGTAAAGTAAACTTGCTATAATTGTATTAATTCCCACACTCTTACCGGAACCTGTTGCTCCCGCTATGAGAAGATGAGGCATTTTTGCAAGGTCATCTATAAAAACATCACCATCGATGGTTTTACCGAATGCAATCGGCAGACTGTTTTTGCTGTCATTGAATTTCTGGGAAGTAAAAAGACTTCTTATTCTTACAAGCTGCGCCTTTTTATTCGGGATCTCAACACCAACCGTTCCTTTTCCGGGGATCGGAATTATCATCCGGATACCTTTTGCTTTCATTGCAAGAGCTATGTCATCCTGTAGAGATTCGATCTTTGAAAGTTTTACATCAGCAGCCGGTACAAGTTCATACAGAGTTACAACAGGTCCGGGAGTTGCAAAAACTTTTTCAACTTCGATCCCGAACTTAAGTAATTTTGCCTGAAGCAATCTGCCGTTCTCCGTAAGTTCTTCATTAGGTATTACATCAAACTCCTCCTTGGTCGGCTCGATCAGTAATTCAATATTCGGATATTTATATTTCTCAAGTTTTTCTTCAACAAAATCCTCTTCTTTATTGCTCAGAAGAGTATCAACTTCATTTGAATTTTCAGGGTTAATGTCAATTTCATTTATGTCTGTCTTATCTGTTATATTTTCAACTAATGCCGGTGCCAGTTTAACTTCTTTTAATTTTTTTTCTTTTAAAGGTACAGCAATATGCTGCTCTGTTTTAGGTCTGTTAATTTCAGTTTCCTTAATCAGATCTTCATCTGTGACAATTTCCTGTGATGCTTTTTTGGAATATTTTTGTTTTAAAATTCTTTCACGCTCTTTCTTAAGCGCATCTTCGACTTCTGAATCTTCATTATCAGAATTTTCCTTTGCAACAGACTGCTTCAATGATCTTTCAGTTTCTTTCAGATCTTTCTGAGTAACAAGATCTTCTTTTTCCTTATGAAAACTTTCTTTTACTTTCTCTGCAAACAATTTAAACCTAGCCATTGATTTAATTATGTTACCGTCAATAAGTAATACAGTCAGCAATCCCGCACTGACAATAAAAAATGCAGATGCCCCGACACTTCCAAGCGTCTGATAAAATATATTAGCGAAAAAATCACCTGTCGTGCCGCTGGAGTGATTAAGAAAATTATGTGGACCGGATAATATTTTAATTAATCCAAATGCTGATGCAAGAACCATCATAAGCAAAATGGAATAAATAGAAAACTGAACAGTCTTTGTTAATGTTTTCTTTCTGATAAGAGAAATTCCAAAAGCTAAAAAAACAATTGAAATTATTAATGAGAAGTATCCGAATAAATAATTTACAAAGAAGTTTGAAGAATATGCGCCGGCTATCCCAAGCCAGTTAAGAGTGACAAATACTTTTGAATAAGATTCTTTCTTGAAAATATCAAGCATATTAAGTCTGTCGAGAGTTGCCTGATCTTTATCTGAATATGACAATATTGCAAGTCCGAGAAGTATTCCGAAAAGGGAAAGTAAAAATCCCAGTATTTGTTTTTTTGATTCTGTAGAAATATCGAAATCCTCTTTAACAGAATTTCTTTTTTTAGGTGATGGGTCACTGGAACTTTGTTTTTTAATTAAGCGCGGCTGTTTGCTTTTTTTCATTCTTCAAAAATTAATTAGCAAATTATTTTTCGCTTACTTTTTCTTTCTTAACTTCCTGCTGACTGCCGATATTCACTCTTTTCATTTTTGACCTTTGTGTGGATTCACCTTCAAACTGTTCTTTTAATTTCACAACTCCGTTCCTGAATATGGGAATTGACGGGTATGAATCTATTCTGGAACAAATTTCAAGATCTTTTTCAAATCCGATGGAAGCCAGATATTTTCCGTGCTCCGATAAATAAAACATTTTCAGAATTTTATCCTGTGAAGGAACACTAAGAAGCATTGCCAGATCATTGCAAAGATTTACACAGGCAATTTCTGAATCCTTCATCTCTATGTTTCTACCCGCATTCAGCTTATTCAAAAGCATTCCGGCACACACTGCATCTTCAAGACAAAAATCATTTAATTTCCCCGAACAGATTATTGTAAAATCCTCATCAATTGAATTAACATAATCTACAATTGCAGATATATTTACAAAACTGCAGAGTAAACAATTTTTTGCAAATTTGGATTTTATTATCGCAATTGTTCCGTTAGTAGTACTGAATATAAGTGATTTATCTTTTATAACTTCTTCAGAATATTCCAAAGGTGAATTTCCAAGTGCAAACCCGTCAACTACTTTTCCGTTTCTTTCACCGCAGAGAATAGAATTCTTGGATCCTTTTGCAACTCTTACTGCTGTTGCAATATTTTCCGTAGGTATAATTTCTTTTGCACCGTTTGATAATGCAACCGATATTGTAGTTGTCGCTCTTAGTACATCAAGTATTATTACATTTTTATCTTTTAAATTAAGATCATCCTGTACTAATGATTGTGTCAGTAAAATATTAATGCTTTTCATATGGAATTACTTTTACCTTTCTGGTACTTTTAATTGTTATTCTGATTAAACTTTAAAGAAACGGAGTTTTCGCAACTGTTGCTTTTATTCTCTTATTCCTGATTTCAATTTCTATCTGAGTCCCTGTTTTATTAAAACCATTGTCTATGTATGCAAGTCCGATATTTTTATTCAGCATCGGCGACATACTACCGCTGGTTACAACGCCGATCTTTTTACTTTCATCCCCGCATGAAAAAACTTCCTGCCCGTGTCTTGCTACCATTCTGTCATCTACAATAAATCCGACAAGCTTTCTAGCTGAATTTTCTTTTGCTTTCAGGATCACATCTTTTCCGTTAAAGTCACCTTTATCCGGCTTAGTGATCCAGCCAAGTCCGGCTTCAATTGTGTTTGCTGTTTCATCCATGTCATTCCCGTATAATCTGAATGCATATTCAAGCCGTAAAGTATCTCTCGCTCCTAGCCCGATCGGCTTTATGTTAAATTCCTTTCCTGCTTCAAATATTGCATTCCATAGTTCTTCAGATTTTTTCACATCCGATGATGAATAAATCTCAAAACATATTTTTTCGCCAGTGTATCCGGTATGAGATATTATCGCATCATGTCCCCCAATTTTTCCTTTTACAAATTTATAATATTCGATTTTGGATAGATCGACATCCGTAAGTTTTTGAAGTGTGGGAAGTGAATTTTTTCCCTGTACAGCCAGAAGTGATACCTCATCTGAAATGTTTTTTAATGTTACATCTCCTGAAATATTTTCTTCCATCCATTTAATGTCTTTATCAATATTGGAAGCATTTATAACTAACATGTAATAATCTCCGCAATTATAAACAAGCAGATCATCTACGATCCCTCCGTCTTTATAGCACATAGCGGAATACTGAACATCCCCTATTGCCAATTTTGACACGTCATTTGTTGTTATCCTTTGTACAAAATCAAATGCATCTTTTCCTCTCACTTCCACTTCACCCATGTGCGAAACATCAAAAACCCCAACTGATTCGCGAACAGCTTTATGCTCGGCTATAATTCCTTCATACTGAATCGGCATCTCATATCCTGCAAACTCTACCAGCTTTGCTCCCAGATTCTTGTGTATATTATAAAATCCTGTTTTTTTCAATTTTCAATTTTTTTTAACTTCTAAATATATTTATTAACTACAATTCTCGTAAATTTTTATTTACTAACTGTTAATTGCTAATTGCTAATTGCTAATTGCTAATTGCTAATTGCTAATTGTTAA
>DAIPYE010000143.1:0-8514 GCA_036782915.1 Bacteroidota bacterium
TCATGTTAGACTTGTCATGATTTCTTCCTCCGTATGTTGATTCGGATATTATGAACTGCACATCACCAATGAACTCAGGATCTTTTAATATCGGCAATCCCGGTCTTCCAATGTCTCCCGTAAATGCAAATTTAATTTTCTTTCCATTCTCTTCTATTTCCAGTACCATCATCGCCGAGCCGAGTATATGACCTGCGTCAAAATATTCTACTTTTACTTTTTCATTTAGTCCGTCAATGCAAAACTTCTTGTGATATGAAACTGTCTTAAAATTTCCGATCACATTTTTTGCGTCTTCCATTTTATACAATGGTTTAAAAGGAGCTTGATTTTTTCTTTTGCGGATCTTGTTGACATATTTTATATCACTTTCCTGAATATGAGCGCTGTCAAGAAGCATTACCGAACAAAGATCCCTTGTAGCGCTTGTTGTATAAATATCACCTTCAAATCCTTTTGAATAAAGCATCGGAAGATTTCCTGAATGATCAATATGAGCGTGAAAAAGTATCACACAATGAAGTTCTGCCGGATCAAACAAAAAATTTTTATTGATCTCGTAAGCTTCTTCTCTTCTTCCCTGATACAACCCGCAATCGAGCAGAATTTTCTTTCCGTTTATTTCCAGCAAATGCTGTGAGCCTGTAACTGTCTGATCTGCTCCGCAAAATTTGATCTTCATAATATTAAATTAAATTATAAAATTATTTCACTGTTTAGTTTATGCTTTGTAACAAAAGCATTATCCTTTATAAAAAATCTGTAAGGAAAATCTACGCCTTTGTTTAATCCGATTCTTTTTGTTGTGACAATTTCAAATCTTTCCTTTCTTAAAGGTTCTGATATAAAAATATTCTCACATGAGGTTACATCTTTCCCGTAAAAGCTTTTATCAATATTTAATGCCATACAGAGTTTGGAAGGACCGTTAGTTAATTCATAAATATTTTTTCTGCCCGGTCTGTATTTTTTCATTAACACTGTTCCTTCTACAGGTTCACCGGCGCGTATCAGAGTTGCATTTCCTTCTCCCTTCCGCCCGTTCACTATATTAAAACAAAAATAATTTCCGTAAATAAAATACACATATATCTTACCGCCGGTATCAAACATTACTTTATTTCTCTCTGTCATTTTTCCAAATGCGTGACAGGCTGGATCATGAGCTCCGATATAAGCCTCGGTTTCAGTGATCTTCACAGCCATTGTTTTATTTCCTGCTTTTCTGATAATTATCTTTCCGAGAAGCTCTCTTGAAACTGTAACTGAATCACGAAGGTAAAATTTTTTCGGCAAAGGTTTATATTTTTCAAATGACTTCAAATAAATTTCAATACAATTTTTCTCTTTTACAAATATATGGAAATTGTTATCTATTGAATATAGAGAAGTAAGTTATTTCGATGCTTATTTTTGTCCAAACTGTATTTTTAATAATTATATTATACAAAATTTTAGGTGATTTAATAAAATCTAATGCGCAACATAGAGACTTTTTAAATCAACCTTTTTAATAAACTTTACAGAAATATTTTAAGCAGATTAAAAAATTTCAATGATGATTCTATAAAAGAATCAGTGAAAAAATTTTAAAATTCGTGATTATTAGTGAAATTGGTGGCAGGATTTTTTGTATAATTTGGACAGATGTAAGAGATTAATACACTAGTTTTATACTTGTTATGTCATATCATATTCGTTTTATTTACAAAAAAAAATTTCATGATATCGGTAAGAAACCTTACAAAAAAATATTCCTCTGAAATTACTGCCCTCGATGATGTCTCTTTTGAAATAAATAAAGGTGAGATCTGCGGATATATTGGTACCAACGGTGCCGGAAAGTCCACGACTGTAAAGATTCTTATCGGTGTTCTGGATTTTGACAAAGGCGAGGTCCTTCTGAATGGAACTGACGTAAAGAAAGATCCTTTTGAAGTTAAAAAAATTGTCGGATACGTTCCGGAGATTGCAAATCTTTTCAATTCTCTTTCTCCGAAAGAATATATTAACTTCATCGGGGAAGTAAGGAATATTGAAAAAAATGTACTTCAGAGACGGCTTGATAATTTTGCTGAGGTTTTTGATTTCAAAGAATTGCTTAATGAATCGATCGGTAATCTTTCAAAAGGAAACAAGCAAAAAGTTCTCATCACATCTTCCATTATTCATGATCCCGAAATAATATTCTTTGATGAACCTCTTAACGGGCTTGATGCAAATGCTATATTTGTGTTTCAGGATTTGGTTTCTTATTTAATTTCCGGAAATAAAACGATCCTGTATTGCTCGCATCTGCTTAATACAATTGAAAAAGTTTCGACTAAGATCATTCTTCTTGATAAAGGAAAGATCATTATCGATTCGAAAACAGAAGATTTAAAAAAATCGGAAAACTACACTGATCTGGAAAATATTTTCAGAAATCTGGATCCTGAAAAAGAAGTAAGGAAAATATCCTATGAAAGCCTTTTTGATTAATGTTACTATTCTGTTTTTTTTCGGAATTAATCACTCACATTCCCAGATATTAACAGGAACTGAAGATTCATTATTTTCCGGAAATTTTTTACAAACAAATTTGTATAATGATGTGAGTGCCGCGAACCTATACTCCATCGCTAATTATAATTACAATTTAGGTAAATTCGGTGTGACTGTCGGCAATAATTATATTTCGAATGTTTCTAAATTAAATCAGAATTTTTTCAGAGACTATAACAGATTCAGATTTCTGTTATACTACAATGTCAAAAATAATATTGATGCTGGTATCGGTTTTAACAATGTTTTTCTTACTGATGAAAAAAATGTCGAAACAAATAAAAACAATACTTCTTTTTATTTCGCTGATCTTAATGTGAGATTTAACAATAATGTTTTTCTTGATACAAAACTCGGTTACAGAACTGAAGATCAGATCGGTGAAATAAGCTCAGGTTTCAGCGGTATAATCACCGGACAGGCGGATAATTTTTTTTACAGGGATTATGTGATCAATGCAAACACGATTCTTTTTTATGAAAATCTTTACAAAAAGAACAATCATAATTATGATGTGAATTTAAGCGTTTATAAAAGATTTACTTCGGAAGCTGATAACAATGGTACGATCAGATTTTATAATTTAAGAAATGATTTCTTTTTCCCCGCCACTCCGGGAATTGCAAATCTTTATAATGTCTTAAATAATATTGAAACGCGAACTGAAAATTATTTTTTTGCAGGTGACAATCTTAATTATTCTTTCACTCAGAATTTGCAGCTGAATGTAAACGGTTCATATCTTAACAGAGAGGTCAATAAGGAATTTAAATACCGATCTTCGCCTTCGAATGTTCTGCTGGAAAATACTTATGATACAAAGATACTTGAGGACAATCTCGAATTTTCAGGATCTGTAATTTATTTCCCATATAAATTAAACTCACAGCTTAAATTGATTTACAGCGAAAGGTCTGAAAATCATTCTCTTATAAATATTGCAGGGCTTACTCCGGTTCAGATATCGGAACTTGAAAAAGCGGAAAAGAGCAAGAATAATAACAGCAAAAGAGCTTCAGTGATAGCAGATATCCTTTATATGTTTTCAAACACTAATTCTTTCGGATTTTCAGGATCTTCCACTTTATTCAGATATGATACTGATTATGATCAGAATTTTGACGACAGAGATGAAGTTGAAAATATTGCATCGTTTATGCACAGCTATAATAACCTAATCAACTTCAGTATACAGACGCGCTTTGAATTGATATTTTCAGATCTTAATTATATTTATTCACAGCGGAGCGCAAACAATTACAGTAACAAAATTTACAGACTTTCCACACAAAGTATTTTTTCACCTGCCAGAAATTTCACGACAAATAATTTTGTACAGGTGCTTGCAAATTATACGGTATATGATTTTGAAGATATAATTTCGCAGATACAGAGTTTTTCATACAGACAACTGTTGATCGCTGATACGACTTCATATAATTTTAACAGGAATTTAGCTCTGAATTTTACGGGTATTTTGAAATATTACCAGCAGGGGGAATTCAATAACAGTAATTTTTCTGAAAAGCCGATTGCATTTTTTGTCGAACAGCTTTTTAATCCCATTCTGAATTATTATTTCGGTCCTTCTGCCAATGCCGGGATAGGTTATAAATATTTTGAGCAAAACAGATATATTTATGAAAATTCTGAAAAGCAGCTCACACGAACTTACAGATCATTCGGACCAATGGCGCAGATTAATTTATATTTCAGTAAAAATTCATTGATGAATATTCTCGGAGGCATAGATTATACAAGATTGTCAAATTCCACCCAGGACAATAATTCAATTTATTTAACGATGAATATTTTATGGAATATTTAATATAAATTAAAATTGATAATTTCTTAATATTATTTCAAACTAAATTATTTGCATTAGTGGAAACACATTATTTAATTTTAAAAAGTGACAGGAATGAGATCCCGAAATTTGATTCTCTTCTGGAACATGTAAACGGTGAATTTAATCTTGCCATGGAAAAGTTTATCAATCTTCAGATAGCATGCTCAGAAGCTCTGATTAATGCTATTGTTCATGGCAATAAAGAAAACAAGGATAAGAGTGTTTATATTATAATTGAGTATGATGATTATATATTATGTGTGAAAATAAAGGATGAGGGCAGCGGTTTTGATGTAAGCAAACTTCCTGACCCTACTTCAAATGAAAATATTTTAAAGGAACACGGAAGAGGGATTTTCATTATACGTTCCCTGGTCGATGACTTTAAATGCAATTCTTCTGATAAAGGCACTGAGTATGTCTTATCTGTGAGGAAATAAAAAAGAGAAGCACTTTTTCAAATGCCTCTCTTTCTATGAAATAATTTTCTTATTTTTTTTATTTTAAATTATCAAGAACATCCATTACTTCTTTTACTGCTTTTGCCGATTCACTTACAAGTTTCATTTCATCTTCATTTAATTTAAGACTGATTATCTTTTCAATACCTTTCTTTCCAAGTACAACCGGAACCCCCATATAAATATCTTTCAAACCGTATTCACCCTGAAGCCATGTACAAACCGGAAATATTCTCTTCTGATCCCTGACGATCGACTCAACCATTTGAGCTGCCGCAGCTCCCGGAGCATACCATGCTGATGTTCCCATCAGAGCTACAAGTTCACCTCCTCCTTTTTTCGCTCTCTCGCCGATTGCATTCAGTCTTTCATTGTCAATTAATTCGGTCACAGGAATTCCGCTGACAGTTGTATATCTCGGAAGCGGCACCATAGTATCACCGTGTCCGCCAAGTATCATTGCCTGAATATCTTTCGGTGAACAGTTGATCGCCTCAGCCAGAAACGCTCTGTATCTTGCTGTGTCTAAAATTCCCGCCATTCCCATAACCTTTGTTGACGGAAGCTTTGAATTAATATATGCGCAGTAAGTCATCACATCAAGCGGATTTGAAACAACTATTATTATTGTATCTGGAGAATGTTTGATAATATTTTCCGTAACTGATTTTACAATTCCTGCATTTGTTGAGATCAGATCATCTCTGCTCATTCCCGGTTTTCTGGGAAGTCCTGATGTGATGACAACTACGTCAGATCCCGCAGTCTTGGCATAATCATTAGTCGAACCTGTAAGTCTTGTATCGTAATTATTTATTCCTGAGGTCTGCCAGATATCCAGCGCTTTTCCTTCGGCAAGTCCTTCTTTTATATCAACTATTACAACTTCATTCGCCAGCTCTCTATGTGCGATCACGTTTGCGCAGGTTGCTCCGACATTTCCGGCTCCTACAACTGTTATTTTCATGTTAATTTTTATTTAGGTTATTAAAATAAAAAGGTTATTCAGAGCTTACTGAATAACCTTATGTGAAACTTTTTTAAACATATTCAAAAAATATATATCAATTTAAACTGAATTAATCCTGATTCAATGGATCAAAATATTTATGCGTTTTCCAATGGAAGAACGTGAAGTGTTTTTTTACCTTTTTTTGTAGTGAAGTTCACGTGACCGTTGATCAGAGAATAAATCGTATAATCTGTTCCAAGTCCTACATTTGCTCCCGGTAAAAATTTTGTACCTCTTTGTCTCAGTAATATACTTCCCGGTTGCACAAGTTCACCTCCGAATTTTTTCACGCCTAATCTTTTTGAGTTTGAATCTCTGCCGTTTTTAGAACTTCCAAGTCCTTTTTTATGTGCCATTTGTTTTGTTAATTAAAAATTTAGAAATATTTAAGAAATTGAATTTATCTGAACTGAAGTATAATGCTGTCTGTGACCTCTTCTTACCTTATAACCTTTTCTTCTTTTTTTCTTGAAAACTATAACAGTATCATCTTTTACATGTTCAAGAATGGTAGCTTCCACTTTTTTTGATAATTTCGGAGCGCCGATCTCGAAAGTTTTATCGTCAGCAGAAAACATAAGAACTTCATCAAATGTAACTTTCGCGCCGATATCTTCTTTCATTTTCGGAACGAATACTCTTTGGTTTTCCTGAACTTTATACTGACTTCCGTTTATATTGACTATTGCAAACATTTTAAAGATTATTTAATGATTTTAAAATAGGTTCTGAAAAAAATTACAACCCGTGGAGCTAAGCGGGGTCGAACCGCTGACCTTCTGAATGCCATTCAGACACTCTACCAACTGAGCTATAGCCCCAAAAATGCTATTTATTTTTTTCTAAGCATTCAAAATACAAATTATTGAGCTGAATTTCAAACCATAATTTGAAAATCTGCTGACTTTTTTAAATGAATTGTAAATCTTAGAGAAAATTTAAAAAGTTTAAATTTGAGCCAGTATTGCGGTTTTTTAAAATTTGGAAGTCAAAGAATTGCCAAAAAGACGCAAATCATATATGATTGAAAGTATTTTGGCTTGAAACAAGAATAAAGCTGAAAAGAGATTTTCACAGGTTATACTATAAATGATATTTTTAATTTTTTGATATTTACATATCTTAATTAAAACTAAATATAAGATTATGACCGGTCTTTTAGAAAAAGTTATACATAAAATCAGCAAATTATCTGAAGCAGAACAGAACAAAATAGCGCAGATGATTCTGAATGAAATTGCAAATGAAAAAAAATGGTCCGGTAAGTTTAAGATATCACAGAATGAATTGTTAATTCTTCCAGAAGAAGCGAAAGTTGAATATAAAAATGAGAAAGCAATATTATTTGATTAATTTGGAAATTGAAAACATTAACCACAGAAAAATTCAAATAAGTTATACTATGAAACGTTAATTCCATAACAATTCATTTCTCACCTTTAAAAATATTTTCAAATAAATTATCAGATTTATTACCTTAAACAAAAAATATTTTATTTCTAATTTGCATCAATAATAATCCGCATTTATAATTCATAATGGATCTGAAATATTTAAAAGGTGTCGGTGATCAGAGAGCGGAAGCTTTCAGAAAGATCGGGATCGAAAGCCTTGATGACTTTCTGAAATTCATCCCGCGTACATATATTAAAATGGTGAGTGTCCGTGAAGTGCTGAAGAATCTTGGTGAAAATGTTCTTGTAACGGGCGAAGTAATTGATATCCGATACCCGAAACATAACCATCAGCCGATCGAGATTACATTGTTTGACAAAACTGGCTCGGTTGAAATTCCGATATTCGGAGCCAGTGAATTCCGTTCGAAGCAGTTCCGTCTTAAAGAAAGTTTTTTATTCTGGATAAAAACGGATAATGATAATTTCAGTTCGCGGCTAAAGATCAGTTACCGTGATCATATTAAACTGAACATTGCTGATCCGTTCGAAGCGGATTTTTTGAAATTTAAATTCATTCCTTTATATGAACTATCCGGCGTTTTGAAGAAATCCTGGATAAGACCGCTTCTGCTTTCTAAAATTGTTTTCAATGCATTCAATACCTTGTTAAAATCAAACCCGAATTATATCGAAGAAACATTGCCTGAACATTTTTTAAAGGAATATGATCTGATAAGCAAAAAAGATGCAGTAGTCAGGATCAACTTTCCCGTTAAATATTCCGATATTGAAACTTCACGAAGACGCCTGGCTTTTGAAGAGCTTTTTTTTTTAGAATTAATACTGGCATTGAAAAAGAAAACTCTTGAAAATGAAAAGAAAGGAATTACTTTTAATAAGGATATTACAGAACTGAAAGAAAGATTTAAAAAGTTGCTTCCCTATGAATTAACGAATGCTCAGATCAGGGTCATAAATGAAATTCACAAAGATATGAACTCGGATAAGTGCATGAACAGACTTTTGCAGGGAGATGTGGGAAGCGGAAAAACTGTTGTTGCTGTGTTTTCAATGCTGATCGCCATAGAAAACGGATATCAGAGCGCATTTATGTGTCCGACGGAATTACTGGCTGAGCAGCATTATAAAACTATTACAGAATTGCTGAAACTTTTCGATCTTAAAATTACATTACTTGTCGGCGGACAGAAGAAAAAATTACGTGAGGAAATACTCGGGGATATAAAGTCA
>DAIPYE010000144.1:0-8475 GCA_036782915.1 Bacteroidota bacterium
GAATACTTATCAGTTAAACAGTCAGTATTTTGTAGATGAAAATACCGGATGGTGTGGTGGAATTGCAGGTGCTTTTAATCCTGCATTACTTGAAAAAACAACAGACGGAGGAGCATCATGGGTTCAGCAAACATTGGAAACCAGTCCTACAGGAGGAGTTACCAGTGTTCAAATGGTAAATGCAAACACAGGATTTGTACTTGGCAACGGATTATGGAGCACAACTAACGGAGGAACAAACTGGACAAAAAGTCTTAATCCTTATGTTACTTCAACATCATGGTCTAATATGTATGTAATGTCAAAAGATATTATTTTCCTTAACGGCGGAGGTACTTCAGGTGCCAAAAAAATAGTAAGATCTTTAGACGGTGGTCAGACATGGACAGACCTTACTTCAAATCTGCTTTCTACATACACAGTTTTCAGAACTAAATGGCTGAATTTAAAACACGGAATAGTTTCAGGTACAAACGGCTATATGGCAAAAACAACAGACGGCGGATTAAGCTGGTCTGCAAGTAATCCGGGCGGATCCACAACAGTTGATCTTGCGCTTCCAAATAAAAACCAATGGTATACGATAAGTGACAGAAATTCCAGCTTTGAAGTATGGAGAAAAACTGAAAATCTGACATCAATTTCTGTGAATGTTACAATGGGAATTGAAGGATTCTGGAACGGCAAGCCAATGATAACTGATACAGTAACAGTTGAATTACATAATTCAACTGCGCCATTTGCTTTGGTGGATCAGGCTAAGGAAGTTGTGACGATCAACGGATATGCAACTTATGAATTTTACAATGCTCCTGTCGGATCATATTACATTGTTTTAAAACACAGAAACAGTCTGGAAACATGGAGTGCAGCTCCTGTTGCTATGGTTGCTTCCGGAAATTACAATTATGATTTTACTACATCAGCATCTCAGGCATTCGGAAACAATGAAATTTTTAAATTAGGTATAAATTGTATAATCAGCGGAGATATAAATCAGGACGGTATTATTGATGCCGGTGATCTTGCATTAGTAGAAAATGAGCAAGGTAACGCAGGATATCTGCCTGAAGATGTTACTGGAGACGATTTTGTTGACGGATCTGATCTGTCTATAGTCGAAAACAATCAGGGTAATACTTTAATAGCACCATAATTTAGTTGACAAAAAAAATTAGTTAATAAATAAAAAAAAGCAATAAAACGGGAAAGCAATATTTCCTTATTATAAATCAGGGCGGAATGTGGGCTGCCCTGATTTTTTTTTATATGATCAAAATAGGTTGAATTTACATGCTTATTTTAATGTCTAAAATTAATTCATGCAAGTACCTGCAGTTCAGGCAATTTATTTTTGAAATCTATTCTCTATTTCTCTTCTATTTTACACCCTCAGAGTTAAGGATTTACTTTTATTCAGATTTTTTTTAAAACTGAATATTTATCGGGTAAAAATTTGCTGCGAAAATGTAATATTCATTTCTAAATTTAATTAATCAAAGAAAATATAATTTATTTATTGGGTATTAAACCAAAATTCATTCTTTGCAAAGAATGATTAAAATATTTAATTTATATTTAATCCAACAATTCTCACATCAAACCAAAAAAATCTAAAATATATAAAAATGAAAACAAAATTAATTATTGTATTTTGCTTATTTACAGTCTTTTTAAATCAATCTTATGGTCAACAGGATGTAAACGGCTGGTACTGGCTAAACGGAAAACCAACGGGAAACTGGATAAACTGGGTTCAGATTATTGATGCGGCAAATATTTATGCCGTTGGAAACAGAGGAACATTCATGAAATCAACAGACGGAGGTGATACATGGGCACTCAATTCACAGGTCGGTTCTTTGAACAATGATCCGTTCGGAGGACTTTCTCATTTATCATTGTATACCGGCTATTTCTTTAATGCAAATACCGGAATTGTAGCCGGTCAGTCGCTTCCAAGCGATGTAGGTACAATTTCTAAAACCACAGACGGAGGAGTTACCTGGAATAAGTATCAATACAGCGGTGCCGGAAGCAGAGTTTACGGTTTAAGTTTCACTAACTCTTTAACCGGTTACATTGCAGGTACGGATAATGCAAAATTTCTTAAAACAACAAATGGTGGTTTAAACTGGGTGAATAAAGCAGTCGGTGCCGGATTTCCCAATGATAATTTCAAAGCTGTAAATGCTATAGACACTGGAAATATTTTTCTTATTTCAAATGATATTGCTCAAAGAGTATATCACTATACAACTGCTTCAGGCTGGACTACAATGAATTTGCCGGGATCATTTACTGTACTGACAGATATTATTTTTAAAGATGCTAATACAGGATATGTCTGCGGTAATCCGAATTATTTTGCATATACGACAAATGCAGGTTCCGGCTGGAATGTTTCCAATGTTGTTTCAGCAGAAGGAATGAATGATTTAACTTATTCAGGCGGTGTTTTATATATGGCGGGTAATTATGAATATTATTACAAATCAACGAATAACGGTATAAACTGGACTTCAGTTTATTTCCGTGATCTAAGCAATCCAAATCAACCGCCGCTTAATTCTCCTGCAATAATATATGGAATTTCAGTTAATGGAAACGACCATGTAGTTGTCGGACAGGATGGAATAGTAAATATCAGTAATGACGGAGGTTCTTCATGGAGAAATAAAAATTATTCTGTCACCAATAATTTCGGAGCTTATAATTATTCGAGCATGCTGGTTCAGACTACCGGATCTTCTAATCCTGCAACGGTAGGGAATATCTGGCTCGGACCGGAAGGTGGAGGAAATGTATTATTTTCTTCTAATGCAGGAACAAACTGGGTTACAAAGCCCACTCCAAATTTAGCTTCTGTTCACGGAATACAATTTCCAAATTCTTTGACAGGATACATTTGCGGAGGGAATTCTTTCCAGGGAATAGGAGAAATGTCAAAAACGACAAATGGCGGAAATAACTGGACAGCGTTAGGATTACCGACTCCGATGAATTCAACACAGATTAACGGAATGTCCTTTGTAAATGCAACTACCGGATGGATCGGAGGAAGTACGGGTTCATGTCTGAAAACCACAAATGGTGGATCTTCTTGGGCTGTCCAGACACTTGAGACAAATCCTCCCTATATACTCAGTATCGGAATGATCAATGCAAGTACAGGTTATATATTAGGGAATACATTATACAGTACGACAAACGGAGGAACAAACTGGATAAAAAACACCAGTTCTTATTTAAGCTCAGTACAATTCTGGATTGAAATGTTTGTAATGTCAAAAGATATAATTTATTTATGCGGGTATGGAGACAGCAATGGTGAAAAATTGATCAACAGATCAACGGACGGTGGTATTACATGGACCGATCTGACATCTAATTTAATTATTTATCCTGAACTGGTTGTTTTCAATACTTCCTGGTTAAATTTGAAACATGGTGTCATAAGCGCAACCAGCGGTTTAACTGCTACAACTACAAACGGCGGTTTAAACTGGACTGCTTCCAATCCCGGTGGTTCGACTACTGTTGATGTTGCTATGCCAAGCAAAAATGAAATATTTACAGTTAGCGACAGAACACCCGGCACTTATTCAGTCTGGAGGAAGAATAATAATTTAACTTCTATATCACTAAATCTAACTATGCTGATACAGGGATTCTGGAACGGGACTTCTATGATCCCGGATACAGTTAATGTTGAATTAAGAAATTCTACCTTTCCTTATGCATTGGTAGATCAGTCAAAAGAAGTGGTGAACTCAAAAGGGTATGCAACATACGAATTTTACAATGCTCCGTCAGGATCATATTATATTGTATTGAAACAAAGAAATTCTCTGGAGACATGGAGCTCTGTCCCAGTTACAATGAATGCAGCGGGAAATTATTACTATGATTTTACAACTTCTGCTTCTCAGGCTTTTGGCAATAATACAATTTTAAAATCCGGTTTATACTGTGATTACAGCGGTGATGTTAATCAGGACGGAATTGTTGATGCGGGTGATCTTGCATTGATAGAAAATGAACAGGGAAACAGCGGATATCTTCCGGAAGATCTTACCGGAGATGATTTTGTTGACGGATCTGATATTTCTCTGGTCGAAAATAATCAGGGTGTAGCCGTTGTACAGCCGTAAAGATTAAATTCCGGAAATCATTGTTAAAAAAAATAATTCCGGTTGAAATAATTTCCTGTAACAAATTCGAATTATCTTTTAATTATCAGGGTAGAAATTTTCTGCTCTGATATTTTTTTTGAACCAAATTGATTTTACTAATGTTATGAAATTGTTAAGTTTAATGAATCACAAAAAAGTAAGTAATAAAAATTTTATATTCACCGAAAATCAATACAATCACCACTTTTTAAACTCCCTTTTGATTGTAAACACAAATTACTTTTCTTCTTTTATCAAATAATCTGAAAAAAGAATTTTATTTTTTTCAAAGTTCTTTGGGTAAAAGAAATTAATAAAATGTTAATAAATAATGATAAAATTGTGAAATTATTTAACAATAACTTTTTTTTTCGGGTATTATCATAAAAAGCTGTCTTTGTTTTAAAAACATTAAGTACTTAATTTACAATACACATTCAATAATCATTTAAAAATCAAAAACAAAAAATGAAAGCAAAACTCTTCCCTGTAATTTTTTTTATGTGTTTAATTTTTACAAACTCATATTCGCAACAGGATGTAAACGGTTGGTACTGGCTTAACGGTAAGCCAACGGGTAATTCGCTTTATTGGGTTCAGGTAATGGATGCGGCTACAATGTACGCTGTTGGTGAAAGAGGAACATTTATGAAAACAACTGACGGCGGAGATACCTGGTCAGTAAACAGCAGCGTTGGTTCACCGGATAATTCCTCTACCGGAAATCTTCAGACAAGAAACTTGAACACCGGCTGGTTTTTTGATGCTAATACAGGAATTGTAGCAGGTCAATCTCTGACTTCCACACCCGGTTACATTTCAAGAACTACAAACGGAGGGAATACATGGAGTTATATTCAGTACAGCAACACAGGCGGAAATGTTAAGGGTATCCATTTCATTAATGCGCTTACCGGATATTTTGCAGGAAAAGGAACTGCTAAGTTTTATAAAACTACAGACGGCGGTTTATCCTGGGTTGACAGATCAAACAGTCCTGCTATACCTGCTGAAGAGTACAGCAGTATTTATGCAGTTGACACAAGCAATATTTTTGTTACTTCAGAATTAAATCCAAACAGAGTTTACAAATACAATCCTTCAACCGGCTGGACTTTAAAAACAGTACCGGGAACAGGTACATATTTAACTGATGTTACTTTCAAAGATGCCAATACAGGATATGTTTGCGGAAATCCTAATTACTTTGCTTTTACTACTAACGGAGGAACTAACTGGACACAATCCAATCCGCCTTCTGTAAATCCTCAGCACGATCTTGTTTACAGCGGAGGATATATTTACACAGCCGGAGATTATACAAATATTTATAAGTCCTCAGATAACGGGGCAACATGGAGTTCAGTTTACTTTTTTGACAATGCAAATTTTTATCAGCCTGCAAATCATCACATTGGAATAATTTACGGAATGTCTATTACAGACAATGACATTGCATTAGTAGGTCTCAGAGGTTCAGTCAATATTACCAATGACGGCGGCAGCACTTGGAGGAATAAAAATTATTCTGTAAGTAATAATAATGGTGCTTATATGTATTCAAGTATTTTAGTTCAATCTACTGGAAATGCAGGTTTACCTGTAACCGGCAATATCTGGTTAGGACCTAATGAAGGCGGAAATATTTTATATTCATCAAATGCCGGGTCTAACTGGACAACAAAACCGACTCCTAATACTAAATCCATAAAAGAAATTCAGTTTGGAAATACAAATACCGGATACATTGCAGGTGGAAACTCATTTGACGGTATAGGAGAAATGTCTAAAACAACAAATGGCGGAAATACGTGGTCTGCAATAGGTTTACCATCACCCGTAAATTCTGTAGCCATAACTGCAATAAATTTTATTAATGTAAATACAGGATGGGTTGGAACAGAAGGCGCTTTTATGATAAAAACAACAAACGGCGGATCAAGCTGGACAACGCAGTCGTTAGGAGCTTCAACAATATTTAATATTAACAATATTCAAATGTTTGATGCAAACACCGGGTATGCCATTACAAACAAACTATATAAAACAACTAACGGCGGATAGAATCAAATAATCCTTATGTTGCCTCAGGAAACTGGTATAACTTCTTTTTTTTGGGAAGAGATGTTATTTATCTTAATGGAAACGCAATTCCCGGTGTCACCGGTAAAATTGCAAGATCTACAGACGGCGGAAATACATGGACAGATATTTCTTCTAACCTGATGTCAACCTTTGATGTTATAAAAACAAAATGGATAAATTTAAAACACGGAATTGCATGCGGTCCGGGTGGAATAACTGCTAAAACAACAAACGGAGGATTGAGCTGGTCCCAATCAAATACAGGCGGATCAACTATTATGGATATTGCATTCCCGAATAAAAATGAATGGTATGCAGTAAGTGACAGAAACTCTGCTTATGAAGTCTGGAGAAAGTATGATAATTTAACTTCGGTGTCAGTAAATGTAACCATGTGCATTGAAGGATTCAGAAGCAGTTCATCCATGATATCAGATACTGTAACTGTCGAATTAAGAAATTCGATTTCACCTTATGACAGAATTGAATTTTCAAAAGAAAAAGTTACAGGTTCCGGTTATGCAACTTATGAATTTACGAATACTCCGGCTGGATCATATTTTGTAGTTTTAAAACACAGAAACAGTTTAGAAACATGGAGTTCGGTTCCTGTAACTGTCATTGCCGGCGGAAATTATAATTATGATTTTACAACTTCTGTATCACAGTCTTTTGGAAATATGTCGGTTTTAAAATCAGGAGCATATTGTGTCTTCAGCGGTGATGTGAATCAGGATCAGATAATTGATGCTGGAGATCTTTCTTCAGTGGAAAATTCTGTTGATCAATCCGGTTACATTGCTGAAGATGTTACTGGTGATGATTATGTAGATGCAGGAGACATTTCAATTGTTGAGAACAACCAGGGAATAACACTTGCACAACCATAATTTCAATAATTGATAGGTTTCAATTTTAGTTAATAAATAAGAAACAAAGTGGAAAATTTTATTTTCCCTTCACTAAATCAGGGCGGAATGTGAGCTGCCCTGATTTTTTTTTTGAATAAGAAAGTTTTTGAATCTTTAGAGTTTTTAAATTTAAGAAAATTTTCAAAAAATAAAGAATTACAAAATTTATCCCGGTTACTTTTTATTAAAAATTTTTGATAAGTTTTTATTTATTAAATTTTTTTTTTATAAAAATAAAATTTAATTGGGTATAATTACATTAAGAAAATATAAATAATTCACAAAGAAATTATGCTAAAATTGAAAAAGCACTGTTATTGTTGGGTATTTCATTGAAAAGTTCTCTTTGCTTTCACAGACTATATTTGATAATTTGTTATAAATCACTTAATAATTCTTATATAAAAAAGAATAATGAAGATTAAACTGCTACTTGCAATATTATTTTTTATAACGTCATTTGTAAATTCCAACGCACAACAGGATGTTAATGGCTGGTACTGGCTTAACGGTAAGCCTACAGGAAGCACTCTTAACTGGGTTAAAGTTATTGATGCTTCAACTATTTATGCAGTTGGTGCCAGAGGAACATTTATGAAATCAACAGACGGAGGAGACACCTGGTCTATAAATTCACAGGTTGGTTCTGTTTATCCGGGTCCTGATGGTCATCGTCAAACTTTACCTCTTAATACAGGTTGGTTCTTTAATGCAAGTACGGGAATTGTA
Organism: Bacteroidota bacterium; assembly: GCA_036782915.1. Lineage (GTDB taxonomy): Bacteria > Bacteroidota > Ignavibacteria > Tepidaquicellales > Tepidaquicellaceae > JAEUSI01. The sequence continues at coordinate 7,901 of DAIPYE010000144.1, forward strand.
GCAGGGCAGTCAGTTTCTTCTTCTATCGGAACAATTTCCAGAACTACAGACGGAGGTAATACATGGAATTACATTCAATATAATGATACAGGCGGTACAATAAAGAGTATGTACTTTATTAATTCAAACACCGGTTATTTTACCGGTTCCGGAAGAGCTAGATTTTTTAAAACAACAGACGGCGGATTAACCTGGCAGGATCAGTCATTCAGCCCGTTGGTTCCGGCAAATACTTACAGCGGGGTTTTCGCGACAGATACAAGTAATATTTACTTAAGCGCTGAAACCAATCCAGTAAAAAAAGTTTATTATCACAAACCAGGTATGGACTCTGCATGGAAAGAATGGTCGTTACCCGGAACATTCTCAGTACTTTCTGACATTACTTTCAAAGATGCCAATACTGGATATGTTAGCGGAAATCCTAATTACTTTGCATATACAACAAATGCGGGAAATAACTGGACTCAATCAAATGCACCTTCATCAAATCCGCAGCGAGATCTTGATTATGACGGAGGATATATTTATTCTGCCGGAGATTATACAAATATTTACAAATCTTCGGATAACGG
>DAIPYE010000145.1:0-8378 GCA_036782915.1 Bacteroidota bacterium
GCTGAATGTTTGTACTGCCACAAGAACACCTTCTGAAATGTATCCCGCTCCTTCATCCACTCCTGATGTTACGAAGAGTACTCTGGGAATTTTCCGCGCTTCAGATGATCCCGTGATCTTCAATTTGTTTCCCGGTTTCAGCATACCCGGAATGAAAACATAAGCTAGTATGGAAATGAAAATTACAGATATTAGAATTAGTACTTTTTTCAAAATAAAATTAATTATTATTCCTGATTTAAAATTTCAATAATTACTTCCTCACCGGGTAAAACATTGATGTAAACTTTATTATTTACTGAGTTATAAATTCCGTCAGAAAGGCTGTTGCTGTTCTTCATTATTTTATGATTGGTTGTATATTCAACAGTCATCGGAATATTAAAAATAGTATTATCAAGACTGCAGTTTACTTTCAATAGTATTTTGTCACCATGATCAGTGATCTCCGGTTTTGAATTATCCTTCTGCATAATGAATCTGCCGATAACACTTATCGGAGCAACCCAGAAATCAGTATTTCTCACAAGCCTCATTTGCCTTTCAAACATAGCAGATGTAACGGAATATGTATTGGTTACATTATGATATTTCAAAAGTCCCATTTCCTTTGAATCATTTGGGAAAAAGTGATGGTAATTCAGGATCAGCCATTTACCTTCGCCCTCTTTAAGTTTTTCATAAAACACCTGCGGAGAAGGATCATTTTCATTTACAATTGCAATGGTAGCCAGTTTTGAAAAATCCAGCACTTCTTTAGTATTGATCTGATCCGTCCCCGTCCGGGCAAATAAATATCCTGCTTTTTTTGTGATAGGAAAAAGATAAGGCTTTGTGGATGAATAAGGAAATACAAAGGTGTAAACCGGATAACCTGTTTTATTTTCAATTGTCTGTTTTGAATCTTTCATCATTTCAAGAACGCGATCTTCAGGAATTGTATCAAGTTTGATGTGAGCTTTATTGTGAGAAGCAATTTCATTTCCGTTTTGAATTAATTCTTTCGCCTGTTTCCAGCCGAATTTTTGTATTGAAAAATTTCCCTCCTCTGAAGATAAAGCGGGATCATCCTGCGTCCAGTCCGTTACCATTGCGTAAGTAGCTGTGAACCCGTATTTATCCAAAACAGGAAGTGCTTCTGTGATCTGTGTCATACTGGCATCATCAAGAGAAACTGATAAAGCTCCCGTATGATTATTATACCATTCCGTCAGCCGGAATTCTGGGGTGACAGTGTTTTCGACAGAGTCTTCATTAGTTGCAAATCCGGCAAACAACTCCTGAAACATAAAATAACTTTTTTTAAATCTGGTTTTATATTCCGGAATTTCCCATTTCTCCCATTCAAAAAAATTACTTTTCTCATCAGGGATTTTAATTACATTTCTGTCCTGTTTGTCAGTGATAAATGAGTAAATATGAAATCCTTCTGTATCCGAACTTTCAATTTCCCCGGTTCCTTTGACATCATCTAAAACTCTTTTTGAAGAAGGATCACTTACATTAAGCATTAACCAGGGAATTCTCATTTCGAGAATTTTATCTTTTTCATTCCAGTACCAGTTAGAATTGGATGTTTTGAATTCATCACTTTTTCCGTAAATCAGTGATCCCCAGTCATACACAGTCCGTCCGGTTCCGCTTCCGTCAAGTCCTTCTCTTTCCCTGTTGCTGAGAAGGATCTGCCTGACAAATTTTCCTTCACTGTTTTCCTTCGATGCATATACAGGAATGTAATCGTTGTAAATATCAGAGTACAAAGAATACGGAGCATCTACAAGTATCTCAGCACTGTCAGTATTTATGACATTTATTAAAAACTCAATTCCTCGGTCAAGGCTTTCATTGAGAAAAGGAAGTTTGTGATCACCTTTTACTTTATCATATGTATCCATAGCAATATGAATATTGTTTACTGCAAAATCAAAATCCGGAAGGTTGTATTTTACATAAAAATATTCTGCATCAGATGAATATGATAAATTAAATTTACCGTGCTTATAACTTTTTTCTTTATCTTTGTTCGTATTTCCCCAGTCATTTTCCAGTCCGTCAATTATTTTAGTTCTTTGCTCTACTGCAAGAACGCCGAAATTCTGCTCGGGATTCTGCATGTTATGCCAGAGTTTTCTTCTCTCAGCCGGAACTTCAAAATCTATTACAAGCCAGTTAAATTTAAACCATTCATCCATCCACTCAAAATATACAGCTCCGCCGCAGCCGGAATCAAAAATATCTTCAGTAAGAGTTTTATTTATTTCCGCCTGTGATTCCTCGCTGTGACCTCCCTGACTTAATCCGTCAGGATTGCTGTGGCTGTTTCCACGGCTTGAAGGAACTCCGTATTCAGTAATTAATAAAGGCATTCCGATACAATTTTCTTTCAGATCATTCAGATAACCGTAAAAGTTATCTTTATTGCCTTTCTTATTTACACTGCCCGTGTACTTTGCATCAAGAAAAACAAAATCCGGATAATATGGATATGCATGATAAGAAGCGAAGATCCCTGCTTTAAATAAATTTGTAATATAAAATTTATTAAAGTCTATTGATTCCAGATCATTGTCATATTCCCTCACTTTTTTACTTTCAATGAATTCACTGTTATGATACATCGGGTCGGTAGGAAGCCAGTTTACAAAAGAGACCGGGCGCTGTTTTTCGTATAACTGTGTTTCACACTGAACAGTGAAATCCATCATTTGCGCAAGCCAGACTTCCATTGGAGTTCCATGAGGAAGTGAAATGAAATTTCCGTTATAGCCTGTCATAGATTTATTTTTTCGGTTTGTTGTAGTGACAGTTACCGGTTCCCATTCACGACCTAAAAGTATTCCGATGGTATAATCTGAAACATCTCTGGCATAAATCCCTGAAGCGTGTCCACGCCTTTCATTAATGACTGAATTTCCGTGAATGACATTAATGACATCCTTTATCTCGCTCTGAAATTTCTCTGAATATTCTTTTTGCAGATAATCATTGCTGTCCGTTTCATCAGCCCAGACTCCCTGCAGCAGATACAGATGTTTATCTGCATTATCCAGATTATACTGCGCAAATGCTTCATAAAATTCCGGAGGTAAAATTGTATATATCCTGACAGTATTCGAATTCATATCAGCAATTTTTCTGAACCAGTCCATATACACATTATAATTTGCGGAAAATTCGGAAGGGTATTTTCCGGGGAGCGCAACTCCCATATTTACACCTTTAAGGAAATGTGTTCTCCATATATTAGTTTTTTCACCGTTATAAATTTTCGTTTCAAGCACTGAAAAATAATTTTTTCCGGTTTTAAATCTGCATTTGGAGTTTTCGGATTTCTTCTGCAGCTCTGCCTGTGAGATCAGCGGAATGAGTCTTTTCTTTTCTCCTCCCACATTGATCTTCACGATCCTTTGTTCACGTATAGAATCTTCAAACTTGATCATTTTATAAACAGTAAATCCGAGAAGTAAAACGAATGCTGTAATAACCAGATATTTTATTTTTGAAGTTGGGATGACAGAGTTTGAAGTGGTATGCATTTTATTGTAAATTCTAAAAAGCTTTGGTTAAATTTATAAATGTATTATAATTTGTATAAAATGGATCATTGTATCGGCTGATTCCCGCTGAAACCGAAAAATTATTGTAATCATATCCAAGTTCAGAATCCACACTCCAGATAAATGTATCCGCATTGTCAAGATTCATTCCTCCGCCCATGTAAAGATAAATTTTTCCGAAAGATTTAAAAAAATTACTGAAGATCCCTGCCAGATTTCTGTTGCTTGGTGAATAATAAAGCGGTGAATGATATTTAAAATTTCTGGAGCTGAGATCAATTCCAGCATTTACAACAGGATCAGGAAATAACTGATACTTAAATTCAAGACTGAACAATGTATTCGGATTCCGGGCTTTTGCTTCGTAATCTTCAATATAATTTAAATCAACAACTCCAAGGAAAGCGCTGGCAGTGACAGTAAAATTTTTATATGAAAAATTTAAATTGTCACTGATAAAATTCTGAGCAACCTGATTCCAGTAATAAAAATAATCATCTGATAAAGTAAGAGTGTTATTTATTTCAAAATCTTCAGTTGCAACTGCTGATCTGTAAGTCAGTCCGTAAGTTGTAAAAGTAGTATCGCTTATGCTGTAACCTGCAAACATTGAAATATTATTGAAATCGTTAAATGTATAATTTGCGTTTAAAGTTGTATTGTCATACCATCGTGTAATATCCGGAAAGCCGATCTCTTCACGCTTTGCATATTCGATTCTTACAATTAAACCTAAATTAAATTTTTCGCTGAATACTTTGTTGATCCCGTATTTCTGATATATTGAAGCTGTATTGTATAATTCCTCGATCTCCTTTAAATATCCTCCGTTAGCACTGAAAAACATATCAGGTTCAGAATCCGGATCTACTTCTGAAACTGTTATACCTCCAATTAAAGCTATATCTTTTCTTTTGAAGTTAATTTTTTCAATGTTAATTTCCATATCATTGAAATGTAACACCCTGTCTGAATTTTTGATTTTATTTGAAATTGATAAAACCGGTGAATAAACATTAACAGGATTTAAGCTGAAAATTTCTTCAGTGTTTCCGGATTGGGAATAAGCCATTTTGACAAATTCAATTAACATGACGGCAATTAGTATATGTTTAAGACTCAAATTACATTTTAAAGTTTAAAATTACCTTTGAAAGTCTGAGTTGATATTTTACGAAGTCCTCTCCTTTCAAATTTATTCCATTCGCTTTTCTTCATAAAGAAATCAACCGTTCCTTTAAGCTGTGCGGAAATTTTGAAAAATGAAAAAGTGAAATCACCCAGTATGCTGAACAGCAGAAGTTTGATCCAGTCACCGGCTGTTTTATATCTCAATGCATCTTTATTTCTTAATGACTGCTTTTCGCTCCAGATTTCAATTAACACTGTTGTTAAACTTGTTATTAATGCAGTAGTAATGGTAATGAATAAAATCATCAGAAATACCCATTTGATATTGATCAATCCCTGAATTCCGACAACTAATACGAAAATAATAGAAATTACTTTTATAACCGGCGCGAGAAATTCCAGAAAAAAATAATACGGGAATGCGATCATGCCTGTAGTAGAGTATCCCGGATCAAAGAACATTTTCGAATGCATGAATAAACACTCTGCCAGACCGAGATGCCATCTTGTTCTTTGTTTAAATAAATTCGCCGGATTGTCCGGTACTTCCGTCCAGCAAAGCGGTTTGGGAAGATAAACTACTTTTCCTTTCATGTTATTTTCCAGATAATATCTTGAAAGCCGGACAACAATTTCCATATCTTCGCAGACTGTATTTTTTTCTCCGGGAAAGATCTGCCTTATATATTTGTGATCATTCCTTGATGTAAGAAATCCTCCAACATTTATAAGGTCTTCCCTTCTGTATAATGAAAATGCGCCAGACATTATCAGCAGAGAATTTATTTTACTCAACCCGATTCTTGAAACTAAAAATGACTTTATGTATTCCGTTATCTGCCAGATAACCCAGATATTTTTCGGCATTTTAAAATTAACGATCCTGTCGTTTTCAATGATCGTATCATTTGAAACTGCGAGCTGTCCTCCGGTTACAAAAACTCTTTTGTCAATGATCATCGGCATTACAATTTTCCTCAGAGAACTTCTGTCAAGTATTGAATCCGCATCAATTGTGCAGACAAATTCACCATGAGAATAATTTATTCCTGCATTGACAGAGTCGGCTTTACCGCCGTTCACTTTATCTATAAAAATAATTTTACCGTCTGCGGTTGCAGAAACGCTTTTCACAACTGCTGTTTTAATAAAATTCAGTGCCTGGTCGGAGTTAATGCTCTTCGAAATTAAATTCAAGGAGCTCCTGAGAATACCGGCTGTGTTATCTTTTGACCCGTCGTTTACTATGACAATTTCGAAATCAGGATAATCAAGATTTTCCAGCATGTTAATGCAGTGCAGGATTGAAACTTCTTCGTTATAAGCGGGAACAATGATTGAAGTTTTATGAAACAGATCTTTATCACTTAATTCAATTTCAAATTTTTTTACATCCGGTCTGAATGTTATGAGAAAAATTACAAAAAGAATTATATCAATAATGAAATAGCTTATAAAATAAACTATTAATAAATTTTCTATAATACGGATTATTGTATTTTCCAATTTTCGATGAATGAATTTGGACTTTTAAAAAATACAGTGTTTCAAACTTGATTTCGATACAACAAAGAAAAGATTTTGATGCATATACATATAACTGATTATGCGGTGAGACCCTTTCAGCGGAATTTAGTTTAGTCAAAAATAGATGTATTAACAAAAAGAAACAACTTTGATATTTAGGCGGGAAATTGAGGAAAGCATACTACTGAGGTTACAAATGGATTAAGCTGTTTTTGAATTCGATAAAATTTTATTACTTAATCTTAATTTCCCAAATGAGTATTTTGAAAAAAGCTGATTTATGGAAAAAGAATTTATTCCGGATAAAGAACCTAAGATTGAACCCGAAGAAAAAAAAATTTCTCCTTCACAGGAAGAAAAATATTTTCTCGAAGGTCCGCGTTCAAGAAAAGAAGAATTAAAATTTACAATTGAAGTTTTAATGGAATTCATAAAAGGATTCCGGGCATTCCATTTTGTCGGACCCTGCGTAACTGTTTTCGGGTCGGCAAGAACACCTGATGAACATTTATATTATGACATGGCTTATAAGATCGGGAAAGGTCTCAGTGAAACAGGTTTTACAGTTATGACGGGAGGCGGACCGGGAATTATGGAAGCAGCAAATAAAGGCGCAAAAGATGCCGGCGGCAGATCCGTAGGTTGCAATATCGAACTGGATTTTGAACAGGAACCGAATCCCTACATGGATAAATGGGTTACCTTCAAATATTTTTTTGTAAGAAAAGTTTTATTGATGAAATATTCCTATGCATTTGTTGTAATGCCGGGTGGAGTTGGAACTATGGATGAATTGTTTGAAACACTGACTCTTATTCAGACAAAAAAAATATCGGATTTCCCTGTTGTCATTATGGGTAAGGAATACTGGAAAAATCTGACCGAGCTTTTAGATGACTTTGTGAAAAATAAAACCATTAACGAAGAAGACCTGAAGCTTTTTATATTTACAGATTCTGTCGAAGAAGCAATCGATCATATTCACAAAAACACCATTGACAAATATAAACTGGTTAAGAGAAAATACAAACCTTCCGGTTTTTTAGGAGAGAATTAGAATTAATGAAAATTAAAATTAAAAAACTCCATCACATACAGATCTGCATTCCGAAAGGCAAAGAAGACGAAGCAAGGAAGTTTTACTCTGAAATATTAAGTCTGAATGAGATAGAAAAACCAGATGCTTTAAAACCAAACGGGGGGTTGTGGTATCAGTCAGGGGATATACAATTGCATATTGGTGTTGAAGATGAAATTATAAATTCAAAACGGCATCCGGCTTTTGAAGTTGAAGAACTGAATTCAGTAAAGGAATATTTAATTTCAAAGAATACAGAAATTAAGGAAGAAATTCCTGTTCCGGGTATAAATCGGTTTTCATTCAGAGATCCGTTTGGCAACAGAATAGAATTTTTAGAGAAAACAAAATAAATCCGTTATGGCATTTACCAAAAAATTTAAAAAACAAAAAAATTTTAAAGAACTGAACGACCTTGGACTCGGATCAAAGGTCATTGACACAAGTCAGCGAATAATAACAAAGGAAGGAAAGTATAATATTGAAAGAAGAGGAATTCCTTTTTTAAGATCATTCAGCTTTTATCATTATCTGATCTCTATCTCATGGCTTAAATTTTGTTCGCTGATTCTGATAACTTTTGTCATTATCAATGTCATATTTGCATTATTGTATCTTGCCGGAGGCGTGGAAAATTTTGAGGGAATTGAAACTACAAATACTTTTGACAGATTTATAAATGAGTTTTTTTTCAGCACACAGACATTTACAACGGTCGGTTACGGCAGAATAAATCCTGTCGGTGTTTATTCAAATATTATTTCTTCAATCGAATCTCTCGGCGGTCTGCTGTCACTTGCGCTTGCAACAGGTCTTCTTTACGGTAGATTTTCCAGACCCTATGCAAAAATTTTATACAGTGAAAAAGCGATCATAGCACCTTTCCGTGATACAAATGCTTTTCAGTTCAGGATCGCAAATCTTAGAGAAAATCATGATATGATCGATGTTGAGATAGAAGTAATACTCTCAAAGGTAGTAAATGATTCGAGAAAATTTTACAATCTGAAACTGGAATATAAAAAGATCAGTTTTTTCAGCGCATCATGGACTGTTAATCATGTTATAGATGAAGAAAGTCCAAT
>DAIPYE010000146.1:0-7762 GCA_036782915.1 Bacteroidota bacterium
CATCAAATTTATTGTTCTCAACATTTATGTCCGTTGACCAGCAGGCCATGGTGGTAATTGCAGGTGCACCAAGATTGTTTTCAGGAAATGCTGAAGGCCAGCTTGGTCCTGTACTAGGGTCCATACTTAAAAATGCTGCAATGCCCGGATTGAATTTATTCTCGTTTCCGGAACTTCCCATTGTAAATGTTCCGTAAGTATCATTATCAGAATCATGATTGTAAAATGCAATTCCCGTTCCTCCCGGTGTGCCTGATCCGTTAAATGTATTATTTGTAAATGTTGCGTCTATAGCAGTCTGAGCTACTGTCGCGCTCGATGAAGCAAGTAATTTTGTATTAACTGTAATGTGTCTGAAAACTGTTGATGCTGCTACCGGTGTAAAACTATTATTATCTATAGTTACTGCGCGGTAATTTTCTATACTCATACCCCAGTTGTGATTTTGAAAAATATTTCCGGAAACAACTGTTGTTTTTATCTGCTGATTATTTTTTAATCTTAATGAAGATGAATAAGTGTTTCCGAATGTACCGTCAAAAGTATTTCCCGTTACATTAATATTTCCCGCTCCGGCATTATATTCGGCAAGAATAACCCCGCCTCCGTTAATATTATTGTTCGTTATATTAATATCACCGGCTCCGCCAAATCTTGCTTCGATATCCTGACTGATTGTCTGAATTGTATTCAAATTAAATGTACCGCCTCCTTCATCAGTTGCAAATCCAGATCTGAATCCTGCATCATCTGACGGGTCCAAAGGTGTTCCGTAAAAATTATATGAAATAGTATTATTCTCTGCTAATATATTTGAAGGATTAGAACTGTTAATTCGGTAAGCTGCATAATTAATATTTACAGCATTACGGCTGCCGAATGAAATCAGTGTTCCTGTCTTATATGGATTTATATCGTTATTCTTTATTGTCAGATTATTCATATTTAAAGCGCTTGCAATAATTGCACTTCCGAGTTTTGCAAGATCAACTTCAAAAACCAGTGATTCTATTGTTACATTCGGAACTGTAATTTCAAAAATTGTAAGCTTTCCGCTGACAAGTGAAGGTGTTCCTGAATAATTTATCACAGGTTTTGCTCCTGAATTTTTTATTGTTACTTCTTTATTTATCAGTACCTGTTCGTTATAAACTCCCGGATCTACTTCTATTATATCTCCGTTATTTGCGGCGTTGACTGCAAGCTGGATTGTGGGGTAAGATGTGGTTTGTGTGATGTTTTTTACCGGACCTGTTCCGTTACAGGATCCGGGGACTATTTGAAATCCGGGATTTATAAGATCATTGTCTGTTCCATCTGTTAAGAATGGTATATAATTTAATCCGCTTCCGTGTAATGCTATAACAGCAGCAGGAGCTGCACTTCCGTACCAGTTACAGCTTACAGTTATTGTATTTGCGGTTTTATTTACAATTGCTTTGTTCGAATACGCACCACCGAAATTATTTTCTATAACAGTATTTCCGGTAGGTGAATTATTTGTTACATTAAATTCTCCAAATCTCAAACCATTTACAGGTCCGGTTACAAAACAATTCTTCATTGTAAAACCGGTCAGTGTAGCAGGATTTGCACTGTAAGCTCCGTCATCTCTTGCTTTTACTGCTATAGCTGAAGGATTATTTACATCACCTGCAGTTCCTGTTGATCCGCAGTTTGTGACCGAACTGTTCTGCAAAGTAATATTTGTATAAACTCCGTTTTTAAGATTTATATCAATTCCATTATTGAAACCATAAGTTGCATCAGTTCCACTGTTATCTATTGTTACATTGTCTATCAATGCATTATTCAGCTTTTCAAAATACATTCCCTTTCTGAGATTATTACTGAAGTCTGAATTTTTAATTGTAATATTATTAAATGAACTTCCTGAAGTTGTTGATGCCGCGATGAATGTTCCAAAACCATTTGGCGCTGTGGAATGTCCTTTTACTTCGCAGCTGTCCATCATAACATTGCTTACATTATCAAGAGTACCTGTACGCCAGCCTCCAACTAAATTATTATTTAACTTACATTTAGTAATGTTCAGGCCGTTAGTTCCGTTAGCTGTATTAAGTCCGTAATTACAGTTATTTATACTTTCAACATTGTAAATATTTACTGTGGATGATGAAGTAACAATCCCGTAATTGTAATTTGATACGGTAAGATTGATCAAATTTACATTTGAAGATGTAATTGTAATTCCGTTAATTGCTGTTGGACAAACAATGATCGCAGGACTTATTACCGTCATAGATGGTCCGCTACCTGCAAGTGTTACAGATTTATTCAAATTTATACTTTCGTTGAATGTTCCTGTTCCTGCATTTACAGTATCGCCGGCAGTTGCAATATCTATTCCATTCTGTATTGATGCTGATGTGGTATTAGGCGGATAAAAACTGCTTGTTGTAACATAATTGTTAAAAGCTTTCACCTGAACAAATCCCAGACTATTCCAGTCTGTTTTATGATCGACCTTATCTTCAATTGCAAAAAGCTGCGAATTAGTAGATGAGGATCCTTTTGTTCCACCGAATTTTACTTCCTGCGCATTTATATTTGCAGATGGAACATTACTTCCGTTTGTTATAAGTCTGATGTACTTACTAAGCGTAGTATTAAAATCAATCGGATCACCTGCGCTGAAACTTACTGAAGCATCTCCTCCTTCTATTAGCAGACCTATTCCTGTTCCGTTAACAATATTAGTTGTGTTATTTATATTAAGCGCGATAGTTGCGTTTACAGAATTCAGATTATTATCCCTGATCCATATCGCAGTATCGCAGTTTGTCATTGTAACACCTGTCATTGCATAAACACTTGAAGCAGCATCCGAATTATATCCGTCGTAATTATTTGCAAAAACACCAACCATACAATTTGTTACTAATCCTCCTGTAATAGTTACAGTATTAGAAGTCGGACAATTCCATAAATTATATCCGTTTTTAGCTCCGGTAATATTATTATCAGTTAAAGTAACACCGACCGAACTCTGGATTGATGCTATTTCAATACCAAGATTTCTCAGTGCGCCTGTCATTGTTGTAATAACATTATTTGTAATTATATATGCAGTGGCATTGGAATAAGCCAGATTATGAAATATTCCTAAACGGTAAGAATCAATCTGATTATTGCTGATGCTGTGATTTGATCCTATATCAGCATTATAAAAATTTCCGGTCTGAATTCCTATACGCGTACGGGTAAAAACATTATCAGTAATATTTGTGTAACAATTGTCGTAAATAACTACACCAATTCCAAAGTCAGCTGTTACATTAATATTGTCAAATTTATTATATATAACAGAATTGTCATAAGTCGAAGCACCTCCGCTGAAGTAATTATCCAGATCCAATGCGGCATAATTAATATTTTTAAAAATATTATTGCTTAAAGTTACATTTGATAATCCGTCATAAGCCGCAATTGATACTGCAGCATCAATATCCGCTCCGTTTATAACAACTCCGCTGTTAAGAGTAGGGTTATCACCGTCAAAAGTGATCCCGTCAATTTTTGAACTGCTTCCGTTTGATCCAATATAAAAATTTTTTTCATAAGTCGGACTGTATGGATCAGGATCTGAAAATGCAGGTTGAATAATAGTCTCTGCTACTCTGGAACCTGTATTCGGATTTATTCCATAATTTGCACCTCTGATGATCAGATACTTATTCAGAGTTATATCCTCACGGTAAGTTCCGGCTGCTATCTGAATTATATCTCCGTTGTTGGATGCATTTATTGCAGCCTGAATTGTTGCAAAATCAGCAGGCACATTTCTTGTAATTGCATCTGTCTCCGGCGGCAATGCAGACCTTTGCACAGGAATATTATTTTGAAGTCTTCTTTTTTCCGGTAATTTTTTTACATCATCATAACTGACTGTTTGAGCTGACAAATTTACAGAAAAAACACAGCTCAATATTATTGCGAATGATAATGCTGATAAAATTGAACAATTAATAAAGCATTTAATTGGATCAGTTGAAACTGAAGAAGTAGATAACTTTTTCATAATTTTATGTTTTTGAGTTAAAGAATAATTTTTAAAATTTGAAAGACAAATTTATGAAAAAGTTTATGCAGGATTTATTTTGTCTTCCATATTACTATTGTTTTGAAAATTTTTGCTTGTGTGAATATTTGTTTCTTTAAAATTTCCGGATACATAATTTTTGCTTTCCGGAAATAAATTAAACATTAAAAATTATAAAGTAATGTATTAATTAGAATAATTAACACATACCTCTTTGCAATGCAATATAAAATTTTGCAATAATTCTACTGCAAAGGTGTTTTAACTTTGGATTTAGATCTGATATATAAATTTGAAGGAATAAATGTTTTAAGGGAATCGAATAACTTAGAAGTTTACTTTTTCTATTCATTTCAAATTTTGTTTTCCTTTTTAGAGAACTATTTTGCATTTAACTCTCTATTGCTTTTTTAACAAAGTAAATTTTTTTATTGATAAATGCAATGTCTGAAATTTTAAAACAGACTGAAACAGATCACAGCCGACTAAAACTGTTAATATATAAATCATTAATTCCAAGATATTTTTAGAATTGTTCAAATAATCTCATTTGCAAAACTTTCTTCAAAATATTTTCAGGTTAATTAAAAAAGTAATTGTCAAAACAATTTTTAATCTTTTTTTGTCTAAGACAGGAATTTGCATTTTAGAAGTGAAGTAAATAAAACACTTTTAAAAGTGAATCAAAAGAATGTAGTTTCAAAAATTTAATATTTATATGAAAATACCGGAATTTTATTTATGCAAAAGTTTTATTTATGAATGGAAATCATATGATTTAGGAATTAATGATTTTTGGGAATTTCAAAAAAAAACTATTCGTGCCACATTTTTAAAATGTGGCACACCTTAAGATGTGGCACAACCAGGATTAGTAAAATTTATCTACAATTACTTTAAAATTCTTCCATGATTCAAACTTGCTCAAATCATACATTATTGAAGTTTTGGACATTTTGAGAATAGAATATTAAAACATCAAAACGGAAAATCTCTCCATCATCATATCTGGCAGTGCCCTATGAGTCTTACGTATTTGATAATCCGGAATGCTTTAAAATATCATACGAGGTCCCAAAGGTAAGTCATTATTAAAATACCCTAATAAATTTTATTCTGCTTTAAAAAATTATTTAAGGCAATACTCAAAGAGAACATTTATAAAACACCAATTCCTCCTTATTACAAATCCCTCCGATGATTTTAGATTTAATATATCTCTTTTAATAATAACTTAATTGCATTACTTTAATCTAGTTTAAATTCACAAAGCGGAATTATTTAAAGCCAAGGAAGCAATATGAAGAATAATATACCATCTCTGATCTAATGTACCGTTCATGTATAATTAATTTAATATTTTGATTTATATATTTATTTAAATGAAATGAATAATTTAGTTTACTCAATCTAAAAAATCATATTATGAAAGAATTTTTTATTACCTCCATTCTTCTTTTTTCTGTCTCTCTATGTTTTTCACAGATTAAAATTATTACTTTAAAGATGGGGAAGACCTACGACCAAAAACTTCTGAAAGGTGAGATACATAAGTACAGAATTAAATTGCGCGAAGGAGAAGTCTGCAATATGGTTGTAACTCAAATGGGTGTTGATGTTGTAGTGGATCTTTCCGGTCCTGATCTCAAAAAGATATTGAGTGTTGACACGCCTAACGGAAATGAAGGTCCTGAAAACATTGAATTTTTTGCTGATGAGGACGGCTATTACAATATTGATATTTATCCATTGAGTGAGTTTCCCGGAATGACTGCTTTTGAAAAAGAACTTGCCATAGAGAAGAATCAGGGAAATTACAAAATCGATTCGATTTCAATATTCAGCAAAGAAGTTTACCAAAAGCGACATGCTAAAATGAGATCGTTTATAAACGGACTAAATCTTGGATTCGAAAATATATCAGCAGACAATCTACCGTTAAACTGGAATCTTATAAAAGATGGTCAGGACTTTAGTCTCGACTCAAAGATAAAGTACAGTGGAAATTTTTCATTGTCTATGGAAAGTAAAGTTCAGACTTTAGCAGGAGGATTTTATGACAGTATTCCTGTTGTGTTTGAAGGAGTCGAAATAGAGATACGTGCTTTCATAAAAACGCAGAATGTATCAGACGGCTTCGCAGGTATGTTCATTAAATTTTTTGATAATGAATATTCAGCCATTGAAAATCAGAATGATATTGTTAAAATATATGAAGACAAGGACTGGACGCAGTATTCTGTTTTTGCAAACCTGCCTGCAGATGCCCGGAATATGAATATCGAGTTCATACTGACAGGAACAGGAAAAATGTGGGTTGATGATATTCAGCTTTTTGTTGACGGAAAAGAACTCAGCCATGTTGAGTACAAACCAAGAGAGTATATTGCAGACAAAGATCATGAGTTTGATAAAAGTTCACAAATCCCAGGTTTTGTTCTGAATGAAACAATTGTAGATAATTTAGCTGAACTTGGAAAAGTCTGGGGCTTTTTAAAATATTATCATCCGGCAATCGCACAGGGTAATTACAATTGGGATTATGAATTATTCAGGATCATGCCTTCCATAACAGCATGTAAGGATAAACAGGAATGCAATAATGTATTGTCGGATTGGGTCAGCGGTTTAAAGGATGTTAAAGTAGAAGCAGCAGCAACAGAGTCAGGAGGAGAAATAAAGTTGAGACCAGATCTGTCATGGATCAATGATTCAGCACTTGGCAATAAACTCGCTTCGCAATTGATCAGTATTAAAGATACACGGAGATCAATCGACAATTATTATATAACGACCGAACCCGGAGTTGGAAATCCTAATTTTAAAAATGAAAGTAAGTATGCAGACATGAAATTTCCCGACGCAGGGTTCAGAATTTTGGCGTTATTCAGGTACTGGAATATTATACAGTATTATTTTTCTAACAAACATTTAACAGGAGAGAACTGGAATGATGTGCTGAAAGAATATATACCAGAATTTGTAAATACATCTGATGAACTTGAATATAAACTTGCTTTATTATCACTGATAGGAAGAGTACACGATTCACATGCTTCTATAAGCGGGGAAGATAAAACATTAATTAATTACAGAGGCGTCAACATTGCGCCGGTAAAAATTCGATTCATTGAAGACAAAGCAGTTGTAATTAGTTACTTAGAGCCTGTATTAGGTGAAGAGACGGGTTTAAAAATTGGAGACATTATTGAATCAGTAAATAATATTCCTGTAAGCGGGATCGTCAATGAAAGACTGCCTCTGACTCCGGCTTCAAATTATCCCACACAATTAAGGAATATTGCATTTAATTTACTGAGAACAAATGATTCATTACTGACGATCGAATACAGCCGTGACAATTCAAGAGCAGTTACTCAAATCAAATGTCTCTCGCTTAAGGAAGTAAAAGGTTTTAAAAATCCTTCCGAACCTGATTCCTGTTTCAGGCTTATCAGTCCTGATATTTCATACATTTACCCGGGAACAATACAAAGTAAATACCTGCCGGAGATAATGCCTGAAATTCTGAAGACAAAAGGTTTGATCATAGACTTAAGATGCTACCCGTCTGACTTTATTGTTTTTACATTGGGAAGTTACCTTCTCCCAAATCCCACTGACTTCGTAAAATTTTCAATTGGCTCAGTCACATCTCCGGGACTTTTTACAATGACAGATAATCTGAAAGTTGGGATA
>DAIPYE010000146.1:7772-8327 GCA_036782915.1 Bacteroidota bacterium
AATAAAGATCATTATAAAGGAAAGGTTGTAATTATAGTTAACCAGGAAACTCAAAGTCAGGCTGAGTATACCACCATGGCATTCCGTACCGCTCCAAAAGCAGTAGTGATCGGAAGTACAACTGCCGGTGCAGACGGAAATGTATCGCTTATCAGGCTTCCCGGGGGAATAAGTACATACATCAGTGGAATTGGTGTGTATTATCCCGACGGAAAAGAAACTCAGCGGATAGGTATAGTTCCCGATATTGAAGTAAAGCCAACAATACTGGGGATCAGTAATGGCAGAGATGAATTGCTTGAGAAGGCTATTGAAATCATTAATGAAAATTAAGAATAAATCAAGAACCTTTTTCAAAACATTAAATCTCAGGTATTCAGTGTACCCTTGGATCTCCTGTAAATCAGTAATTTATGAAAGGATTTTCCTTTTAGACTTACGGAAAAAGCCTCTGCATCATCCAGCTTTTATCTGACTTTTGCACAAACAGAATACGGTCGTGCAGTCTGTTTAATCTTCCCTGCCAGAATTCGAACTGGGGAGGAATCAAACAAT
>DAIPYE010000147.1:0-8298 GCA_036782915.1 Bacteroidota bacterium
GCTTCCTGAAACAGCATGTAATTCAGAAACACTCGAAGCGCTGATTGAAGAAAATGTGAAATATACAATTCTCGATCCGTCTCAGGCGCAATTCATCAGAAAAATTAATTATGAATCTGATACGGAAGATGAAACCTCTTCCATCGAAATTGAAAATATTGAATGGACAGATGTTTCAACCGGTAACATTGATACAAGAATTTCATACAGATATTATTCAGAAGCTGAAGAAGAAAAATTCATTGACATAATTTTTTATGACGGACCTTTGTCAAAGAACATCGCATTTGATGATCATATTTACAGCGCTGATAAATTGTTTAACAGAATAAAGCAGGTTCCCTTAAATGAATCTGATGAAAATAATCTTATAAGCGTTGCAGTTGACGGAGAAACATTCGGTCATCATAAAAGATATACGGAGAGGACATTGTCTTATTTATTTTCAGAGATACTTCCTTCATCGGATTATGAAAATGTGAATTTCGGAAATTACTTATCAGAAAACGAACCCCTTTTTGAAGTGAAAGTTAAGGATGGAGATGACGGCAACGGAACTTCATGGAGCTGTCAGCACGGCGTCGGCAGATGGAAAGAGAATTGCGGGTGCGGAAGGACAGATGAATATCCTTCACAGGAATGGAGAAAGCCGCTGAGGGAAAGTCTGAATTTTCTCAGAGATGAACATGCGCTGCTTTTTGAATCAGCAGGAAGTCAATTTTTAAATAATGTCTGGGATGCAAGGAATGATTATATAAATCTTGTCTTTGAAGAATCTTATGAAACTTATCTTGAAAACAGAAAAAGATTTTTTAAAAAACATTCTAAGAAAAAATTAACTGAAGAGGAAAAGGATCTTTGTATTAAACTTCTTGAAATGGAGAAATTTTCCATGCTGATGTTCACAAGCTGCGGATGGTTCTTCTCGGATATTTCCGGAATTGAAACTTTGCAGATCCTTGAATATGCTGCAAGGAGTATGGAGATCTCAAGAGAAATTACCGGAATTGACATTGAAAAAATTTTTCTTGAAAAATTATCTGTTGCAAAAAGTAATAAAGAAGAGTTTGCAGACGGAAAAGATTTGTATTTAAAAAAAGTAAAAATAAATGCTAACTGAAATTCCCCGCTCGCCTTGCGAAGCAGGCCGCAAGAAGCAGGGTATTTTAATTAATTATTTTGAAACTTCTGGAAAAAACTTTTGCACTTGTCATCCCCGAAATCTTTTGTCGGGGATCCATTCATTTTTTTTAGTTGATTAGATAACCCGGAGGGTACCCCGCCAGGAGTTTGCGGGAATGACAACTTTATGTTTTTGAGAAGATTTTAATTTATTTTTTTCGCCGCGAGCGGCGGAGAGTTAAACACTAAGCCATTAAACTGTTCAATTGAATTATCAGCCGCTATTACATTCCAAAACAAAATCCAAGTGGGAACGGATCGGTGTTAAAAGACGCGCCGGTGTTGCGCTTCCTTTGTTTTCTGTTTATTCCAAAAACAGTATCGGTACCGGTGAGATCCCTGATCTGAGAATAATGATCGACTGGTGTGTCCAGACGGGAATGTCAATAATTCAATTGCTTCCTCTGAATGAACTCGGATATGACAATGCTCCGTACAATTCCATCAGCACTTTTGCTCTGGAACCAATGTATCTTTCCTTAAAAAAACTGAGAAAAGCTGATATTAGACCATTCCGGAAAGAGATACGGAAACTGAAAAAAGATTTCCCTGCCGGAAAAGGAAGCGTTAATTATGATGTTAAAAAAGTAAAGATCGAAATTCTGAGAAAAATATTTGAAACAATTAATACAAATAATGTTAAGGATTTAAAGAAATTCAATAAGTTTACTGAAGAAAATTTTCACTGGCTGAAATACTATTGTGTTTTTAAAATTCTAAAAGATCTAAACAATGATAAGTCATGGACTGAATGGGATTTTAAGTACAAATACATAGCTTCATTTACAGCCGAAAAGATCTTAAAAAATTATGAAAAAGAAGTAAGGTTTTATTGCTGGGTTCAGTGGCAATTGTATGAACAAATGATAACGATTAAAAAATATGCGAAAAGAAAAAACGTGTTTCTGATGGGAGATATTCCTTTTCTTGTTTCAAGGAACAGCGCAGATGTCTGGGCTTATAAAAATTATTTCAAGCTTCAGCTATCAGCAGGTGCTCCGCCTGATATGTATTTTTCGACAGGGCAGAGATGGGGAATGCCGCCTTACAACTGGGATAATATTGTTGCGGATAATTACAGCTATATTCGTCAGAAATTAAAATATGCTGAAAATTTTTATGATATGTACAGGATAGATCATTTTGTGGGACTTTTCAGGGTATGGACTATTGATTTGAAAACTCCACCTGAGTCAGGTGGGATGACCGGGAATTATGATCCGGATGAAGAAAAATTATGGGAACAGCACGGAAGATATATTCTCGAGGTTATGAATAGCAGCACTTCCATGCTGCCCTGCGCTGAAGATCTAGGGACAGTTCCTGTTTGTTCAGAAAAAGTTTTAAAAGAATTCGGAGTGACCGGAATCAATGTGCAGCGATGGGAAAAAATATATTTTAAAAACAGAAGTGATAAATTTGAATTTATAAATTCTGAAGATTACAGAATTAATTCTGTTGCAACAGTTTCCACTCATGATTCATCTTCATTCCCGGCTTGGTGGGAAAATGAAGCCGGTACAATAGATGAATTTCTTTTCAGACAGACCTGTAAAAAATTCAATGTAAGTGATGAGAATTATTTCAAAATATTAAACGCTCTCTTTAGCAAAGATCAATCAGTAAACGGGAGATTATTCTGGAATAAAGATATTTCAAGTGAGGAAAAACTTCTGAATATACTTGGCTTGAATCGTGAAGAGGGAAAAGAATTTGGAGATATGTATAATTCATCTTTTAGTGAAAAGAAAAAATTCCTGGAGTATCTCGGATTAAAAAAAGAAATTGAAAATAATGTAACGGTTAATTTAATAAAAGCTTCATTGGAAAAGATCAGCAGCGCATCTTCAATTTTCAGCATTCAACTGATCATGGAATATCTTTATTTAGATGAAAGCATTTTAAAAAATTATAAAGGATGGGAACAGAGAATTAATTTTCCCGGGACTGTTTCGGAAAATAACTGGTCTATGGTGATTCCTGTTTCAATTGAAAAATTACAAGAGCTTTCTGTCAATAAAATTTTGTATTCCATCAATAAAAATTCAGAAAGAATTTAAACTTTAAACTTTCTGAAGGCATATAAGTGTTGTTTAACATAACTTGAAATATCGTGGAATATAATCTTAACAAAATTATTTTTTTCTGAGGATTCTACAGAAAGCGGATAGTCGGGAGTGTCACTTAAGCCGTAACGTTTCGGCTTTCTCACGTCAGGGTCAGGCAGAAATGCAGTTCCGAAAATCCAGTCCCATATTGCGAACTTAGTACTGAAATTATTCTGATACTCTTTTCCTCCGTCATCAGAATGATGCCAGCGGTGCATCTCAGGTCCGTTAATAAAATACTGCAGCTTTCCCAGTCTTACATCAATATTCGAGTGGATGAACATTCCCCATATCGCGCTTATCATTCCTTTGTATAATGCAACTTCCGGCGCGGCTCCGAGAAGTATTATGGGAGCGAATTCCACAGTCTGATTAATTAAAATTTCAAATGAATGCGATCTTGCTCCGGAAAGCCAGTCAACTGTTTTCGGTGAATGATGAGCCTCGTGTGTTCTCCATAAAATTTTATTATTGTGCTGCCATCTGTGAAACCAGTATATGTAAAAATCATGAATGATCAGAAAAAATAATAACTGCGTCCATACTGGCCAACTTCCTACGATACTGTACTGATATAAATTTGTGTTGAATTTTATCCAGTCAAGGAAACCGAATATTATTAATCCGAGAAAATAACTTTGAACGATCGAATACAAAACAATATCATTAAAAAAACCTTCGCGGAAGATCTTCTGACCTTTTGTGTAAGGAAATAATTTTTCCAGCGCGACCATTATGACCGCCGCAAGAGAAATTATTATTAATGACCATATCTGAAGTGACATCTTTAAAATCTTAAAAATTGGTATTTATTTATCAGGGTTTACTCTCCTCAGCTTTTTCCTCTGTCCCATTTCACTTTCATAAACTTTCTTGATGCCGTCACCCAATGACTTTTCAATGTCTCTGATATTTTCTACAAGTCTTTTGAAACCGCCGGTTTCAACTGACGCTGCCTGATCTGTTCCCCACATAGCTCTGTCAAGGGTTATATGCCTTTCGACAAATGTTGCACCTAAAGTTACAGCCGCTAATGTCGGAGCCAGGCCTGTTTCATGTCCTGAATAACCGACCGGTATTTCCGGATATAGTTTCTTTAAAGTCTGAATCATTTTTAAATTTAATTCTTCAGGTTTACAGGGATAAGCAGAAGTTGAATGAGCCATCAATAAATTATTGACGCCGATTAATTTTATTGTATCATTAATTTCATCCATCGTTGACATTCCTGTTGATATCATTAACGGCTTTCCTGTGGATCTTTTTTTCATTAAAAGTCGGGTATCAGTAAGCGATGCAGAAGCTGCTTTGTAAAAAGGCGGATCAAACTGTTCAATGAAATCAACAGATTCTTCATCCCAGCAGGATGCTAACCAGTCAATTTTATAATTTTTGCAATATCTGTCTATTTCGGAATAATCATGCAGGCTTAATTCTATTTTGTGACGGTAATCAATGTAGGTCATTCTTCCCCATGGTGTATCTCTTTCAATATGCCATTGATCTTTTGGTACACACAGTTCCGGAGTTCTTTTCTGAAACTTTACTGCATTACATCCTGAAAGAACTGCTGCTTTGATAAGCTTCTTTGCCAGTCTCAGCGAACCGTTGTGATTTATTCCTATTTCCGCTATAATATATACGGATTCTGAATCACCGATATATCTTTCTCCGATTTTCACTTTTGACATAAGAAATATTTTTAATTATAAAAACTTTACCACAGATTCACAGATTATAATATTTATAAAATAAATTACAATACAATTCTTTTGATTTGTACAGAATCACTTCCAGAATTTACAACTAAACCAATTCTCAACTTTGAAATTCTAAGATAATTTATTACCTGAGAATAATATTGATCAACAATATTTGAAACTGATTTGACTTCAAGTATAACTTTATTAGCTACTACAAAATCAGCATAAAATTTATGTTGAAGAATTTTACCTTTGTATACTACTAAACACTCTTTTTCTCTTTCATAAATGATATTGTTTAATTCAAATTCATATTGCAAAGCATCTTTATAAACAATTTCAAGTAAACCTTTTCCTAAATTATTATGCACTTCATAACAGAGCCCAATTATTTTTTGTGTTTCGTCTTTATGCAAATATTCAATTTCCATAAATTTAAATAGAATATAATCTGTGAATCTGTGGTAAATTAATTAGTTCAATTTCGGTTTCATATTAAAATTTCCTGTCTTTCTGAAAACAGGCTCGACAGATTCGCCTTTTAAATAATCTTTTACATTTTTTCCGTCAACAGCTTTTTTCAACAATGGAAGAACCTTTTCATAAACTTTCAATGTATATTTAACATCTTCGTTTGTATGTGAAAAGCACATATTATGAAATCCTGACCAGAGAATTCCGTTCTTTATCATTTCCTGCTGAACGAGTGATTTCATCTCCAGCGGATTTCCTGCTTTTGCATCAAATGAAATTATTGTCCGGCAATTATAACCAGAGCATTTTGTATAATCCATTGCGAGATCTGCTGCAATTTTATTATATCCGTCTTTTAATTTCTGCCCCTGCTTTGACAAAAATTCAGGAACGTTCTTATCTTTGATCTCGTCAATTGTCGTCATTGCTGCTGCCATTGACAAAGCTTCACCACCGAATGTTGTAAAGAAAAAAACATCTTTATCCAGTAACTCCATCACATCTTTTCTTCCCGTCAAAACAGAAATCGGCATTCCGTTGGCAATGGCTTTCGAGTAACAGGCAAGATCCGGTTTAACATTAAAATATTCCTGAGCTCCGCCTAAAGCTATTCTGAACCCTGTCCACATTTCATCAAAAATCAAAAGTGTCCCGTTCTTTTTACAAACTTCCTGAACTTCTTTTAAAAAATTATTTTTTTCTTCTTCAAAAACAAACGGTTCAAGTATTACACATGCTGTATCAGAATCAATAGACTGAATCAGAGATTCAATGTCATTATAATTAAAAGTAAATGTCAGATCTTTTGTGTTTTGAGGAATTCCGGCATCTCTGTCCGTTACGCTGATATACCAGTCATGCCAGCCGTGATAACCGCAGCATAAAACTTTTTCTCTTTTTGTAAACGCTCTTGCAAGACGAACCGCGGCAGTGGTAACATCACATCCTGTTTTAGAAAAACGAACTGACTCAGCATTCGGAACCACGCTTCTGATCTTTTCCGACAATTCAACTTCAAGCGGATGCATTAGCGAAAAAGCTATCCCGTCTTCTAATTGTTTTCTGATCGCATCGTCAACTTTTTTATAACAATAACCCAGAACTACCGGACCAATTGCCATTGTATAATCAAGATATTCGTTTCCGTCAACATCCCGGACGTGCGAGCCTTTTCCATTAACAAGATATTTCGGTGCAACACCTTTTATCCATTGAGTCGGTCCTTTTGCCAAAGTCTGAGTGTAAGCAGGAATTAATCCTTCAGACCTTTTGAAGAGTTTATCTGATTCCGTAATGTCAGGATAGTTTTCGTTAAAATCTATTTTGTTTGGCATGAAATTAAATCTTTTTTGAATTTATAAACTTTTAAACTTAGATAAAATATTGTCTGCTATCTTCTCACCAGTAAATCCTTCAAACTCAAGCACATCCTGTAACAATGCAGGCTTGAACCACTTATTATCCAAAGCAATCGGAAGTACATCACAACTGATCTTATTTTTTAAAAACATTTCAGCGATAATAGAAAACAAACCTCCTGTAAGAAAGTGATCTTCAAGTGTTACAATAAGTTTTGTGTTTTTTGAAACATTTAAAATTACTTCTTCATCAATCGGTTTCAAAGTACGCAAATTTATTAATCCAACAGAGAAACCTTTCCTCTCAAGAATTTCCTTAGATTCAATTGCCTGTCTGAATAAAATTCCGTAAACAAGTATCGTAATGTCACTTCCTTCAGAAATTACTTCAGCTTTTCCGATTTCAAATTCTTTGGAATGAGAATAAACCCCTTTCAGATTATTGTAACGAATATAAAACGGTGATTCGCTTTCAAGCACCTTAGTCAAACCTATAAGCATATCTTCTTCATCCGCCGGACAGAAAACATTTACATTGGGAATTCCCCGCATTATTGAAACATCTTCAATTGCCTGATGAGTCGGACCGTTTGCTTCAGAAAGGAATCCGGAGAATCCGCCGACAAGTTTCACGGGTAAATTTCCGATCCCGACATCAGTTCTGATGAATTCAAAAGCTCTCATTGTTAAAAACGAAGCAAGCGCATGAGTTACAGGAATTCTTCCTCTAAGCGCAAGTCCTGCAGCAACTCCGATCATTGTTTGCTCTGTAATTCCCGTATCGACAAATCTGTTGCCGATCCTGTCAGGTAAATTTCGGATAGCCGCTCTGTTTTCGGCTGTCAGAACCATAAATCTTTCATCTTTTTCAATTAGCTGAAACAGGATATCTTCGTAAGTCAAAAAATAATTTGTTGAATTTAACTGAATTTAGTTCAAACTATTGATTTAGAATTTATCAAACAATTTCAAAATAAATATTTGAAATTAAGTGATTGTAATTGATGAAAATCCAATTTTTATAATTTATAAATTGTTAACTTTTTTCAGTAAAACCTGATACTTAACTTATATAAATATATTTTATTTTATAATGGTCAGATTAAAAAGTGTCAATAAAATTTACACTAAAGGGAATTCAAAGCATATAGTTTAAAATAATTTAATCTAAACATTCCGGAAGGTGAGATAATAATTCTATTCGGAAAAAGCGGATCAGGTAAATCTACGCTTCTGAATATTATCAGCGGGATCGATGTTCCTGACAGCGGTTCGGTTATGATCAACGGTACAGACATCACAACTCTTTCGGAAAAAGAAAGAACATTGATCCGAAGAAAGAAGATCGGATTTATTTTTCAGTTCTTTAATTTAATTCCGACACTTACCGTAAATGACAGGATATTAAAAAATATTTTTTCTTTTTTTTAACCTGCAAATTTTGAAAAAAGAAAATTCCGGAGTAAGAATTTT
>DAIPYE010000148.1:0-8279 GCA_036782915.1 Bacteroidota bacterium
ACTCGCCGATGCAGTGTATGATGAAAGAGATCTGCGGACAGTGTTTGCAGAAACACATCGACCCTGAAACAGGAAAAGAGGTTTTTGTATTTTCATGTTACAATCAGGATCAGTTATTAGACAATGTTGATTTTAATAATCTTTATGACAGACTGAAAGCCAATTCAGTTCTGGAGAAGCTGGCGAATATTTATCTGACGAGTTTGATTTCGGGGGATGAAAATTAATTCATTCACTTAAGATGACCGTTTTAAAAATAAGATCAAAAGAATAGCCACTAATTGCACGAATTAACACGAATTTAATTGAATATTTATTAGAACAACCTTTTATTAAAATTCGTGAAAATTTGTGTAATTTGTGGCAAAAAATAATTTTAAAAAATTATTAGCGGTCAACTTAAGTCATTCAAACAAAGATTGTTTTGATTTATGATCAGACACTCCCCTTAAAAATCAAAAACAAAACATAAACAACATACAGAGATAATAAAATTAATCCTTCAACTTTATTAATCTTTCTTCCCTTCCCGGAAAAAATAAATATGAAAAGTAAAACGCCTGCAAAAATATTCATATAAATATCTATGTAATTTCCTGATTCTACTTTTATAGGATTTATAAACACAGATACTCCAAGTATAAAAAAGATGTTAAATATATTTGAGCCGACGATATTTCCGATTGCAATATCCACATTCTTTTTTCTTGCGGCTACGACAGATGTTGCAAGTTCGGGAAGCGAAGTTCCGACAGAGACGATAGTCAGAGCAATAACTCTTTCCGAAATGCCGAATTGTTTTGCAATGTTTACAGCGCTTGACACAATAAATTCCCCGCCTGCAACAAGACCGGCAAAGCCAAGAATAATAAATAAAACAGATTTAAGTTTAGTAAAACTTTTAGTGTCAAATTGCTCCTGATCTTCGGCAATTCCTGATTTTGCAACCTGTAAAGTGTAAACCTGAAAAATTATAAAAAAACAAAAAAGAATAATTCCATCTGTCTTACTTATTATGTCAAATTCTGTTTTGTCAAGAAAAACATCAGAGGAAACTACCAGAACAACTAAACCTGCAAGCAATGAAAGCGGGATCTCAAGCCAAGTAGTATTGCTTTTTACAGTGAGAGGATAAATCATGGAGCAAATTCCAAGAATGAACAGGACATTGAAAATATTACTTCCTATAACATTACCCAAAACCATTTGAGAACTGTTATTAAACGAAGCTATAAGATTCACAACAAGTTCCGGTGATGAAGTACCAAAGGCAACTACGGTCAGACCGATAACGATATTCGGAATACCGAATAACTTAGCAAGTGAAGATGCGCCGTCCACAAGCTTACCGGCACCGAGGATCAGTAATACAAATCCCAGAATAAGAAAAACAATATCCATTTAACAGATTAAATTTATTTACAGGATTAATTCAAATTGTTTTATTAAAACCCTGCATCATTCTTTACATCAACATTTATATTTCCTTCTCTGTCAATGGTGACTACTATTTCAATTGATCTGCAGCAGACATCACAATCAACTGCAAACGACTGACTATTTCCTTCTGTCCTGTCAATTTCCAGAGTATTCATTTCACCGCAATACGGGCAGGAAAATTCTGATTCATTTAATACTTTCATGGTATTATCAAAAGTTAAAGTGACTTAATAAAATTCTTGTGGAACCATCAATTAATAAAAGTGTTGCGATAAATCCGCCCACCGCTCCGCCAAGATGAGCTTCGTGACCGATATTCCCAAGTTTGCTTTTCATTCCGTAAACAGAAAATGCTATCCATAAAAAAGCAAAAAGATAGGCGGGCATTGGAATAAACAAAACATAGAGCATACTTTGAGGAAAAAATATTATATAAGAAAATACAATTCCGGATACAGCGCCGGAAGCTCCGACTGCAACATATCCCGGATCATTGTAATGAAAAATAACCGTAAGAACTGAACCTGAAATTAAACTGATAAAATATATCAGAAAGAAATACAAACTTCCGTAGAAGCTTCCGAAATTTTCCGCAAAGAAACTTTCCAGAAAAGCTCCGAAGGTGAACAAAGCAAACATATTAAAAAACAGATGCATAAAATTAGCATGAAGAAAAGCTGAAGTTATCATCTGATAATATTTTTTTTCATGAATGACCTGATACGGCCATTCGGAAAATTTCTGCATATAGATAGGATTTCCGTATAATGCCCAAATCGAAATGGCAACATTGGCAAAGAGTAATGTGAGAGTTACGGGTGAATCACTTAATGAATTCAATTCAAATTAGTTTAAAATTTTCTTTATAATTCCCGGTCCTTCATAAATAAATCCTGTATAGAGCTGAACAAAGGATGCCCCGAATTTTATTTTATCATCAAAATCTTTTTTCGAAAAAACTCCTCCGACACCGATAAGTATCAGCGGATCGGCAGAATTTTTTTTATTTAATTCGTTTAGTTTTTTCAAAACCTTTTCGGACATTGATTTCAGGGGTTTTCCGCTGAGTCCTCCTTGCTCATCAATGACAGATTTCAATTTGGGTCTTTGAACAGTTGTATTTGTTGCAATAATTCCCCTAAGTTTGTTCTTAACAGCAAGATTATAAACTGATTCTGTCATTTCATGATTCAGATCCGGTGCGATTTTGAGAAATATACATTTTAATGCTGAAGAATTTAATTTAGAAATATCAGCATTAAGCTTCTGAATTCCCCCTAGTAAATTATCCAGATACATTTCCTCGTGCAGGATCCTTAATCCTTCCGTATTCGGTGAAGATATATTTATCGTGAAATAATCTGCGGCGTCATATAATTTTTCAAAACAAATTTCATAATCAGAAAAAGCGTCTTTTATAGAAGTATCTTTATTCTTACCAATATTAACTCCGATTATAAAATCTTTACCTGAAGTTTTTCTTGCTTCGAGAATATTTTTTCTGATCACATCTGCGCCTTTGTTATTAAATCCGAGGCGGTTGATGAGAGCATTGTCTTTTTTTAATCTGAAAATTCTCGGCTTAGTATTACCGGATTGAGGCAGCGGAGTAACTGTTCCGACTTCGACATGAGAAAACCCTATTGTTTCCCAGAATTTTATTGCAATTCCGTTTTTGTCGAAGCCGGCTGCAAGTCCAATTTTGTTCTTAAACTCTAAATTGGATATCAATAAAGGTGAATTTTTAGCAGGAAAGTAAAGAAATTTGAAAAGAGGATAGAGAAATTTATATTTTGAGACGAATTTCAGAATGAAATCATGAACTTCTTCGGGATCAAAAAGAAATAACAGCGGTCTTATGAGAATTTTGTAAAACAAATTATATTTTTAATTTCGTCAACTTTAATGAATAAAACTTCAATTATGAGTAAAATATTCAACTCATTCCAAAACGTTACTATAATAATTTCTGACAACCCCCTTAGTCCCCCTTTGCCAAGGGGGATTTACTTTAATTTCTTTCAATTTGAAATGGTTTCATACAGTATTTATATCTGTTATAAAATTCCCCCTTAAAAAAGGGGGTTAGGGGGTTGTTTTTATTATCACAAAAAATTCAATGTTATAAAATAAATTTTAACTTTTATTCAAAATTAAAAAATTATTTTGGACAACAATGTAAAATATTAGATTTTTTAACATTAATCAAAAAAAAAGTCCCTGAAATTCATTCAAGGACTTGCTATAAACTCTAAACATTAACTTTTAACTGATTTGTCGGAACGGCAGGATTCGAACCTGCGGCCTCCAGTTCCCAAAACTGGCGCGATACCGGGCTACGCTACGCTCCGTAATTGTCAATTTACGCATTATATTAATTTTATTCAAACCCATTTTAAATAAAACTGTTACTTTTTGTCAGTGCTATCTATAATAATGATCTACTTTCAAATTTATAGTTTTGATATTCAAAAATTAACATATTAACAAGAATGAAAAGTGGCCCTCAATTTTTTAATTACCACTAAAGGCACAAAGAATGCGCAAAGAACGCAAAGGAAATTACATTTATGTCATATTTCAATAAAAAAATTAAATCTAAGCGAACTTTGCTTAAACTTTGCATTCTCTGCGTTTTAAATAAGATTTCAAATTCAAACATTTTGGACGGATGTGACTTTTTGTCATATCTGATTAAAACAAAAATAAGTTTGCCACGAATTTCGCAATAGAACCCGGATTTAATGGTTGTATTATCAAGAGAATCTTTTGAACAAGAAGGCTGTCCTCGCAACTTTGTCCAAAGCAATTAAATAATATTAAACATCTGAGTGGTGGCATTTTAATTTAACTCCGGTATGGATTTAATTTGTGATATAAGGTTTTATACATATAAATTTATATTCCTAAATAATTTTCCGCAAGGAGCAGCAGTAAATTGCGTCAAACGAGTAAATTTTAAATTTACCTTTCTTCGAAAATGAAATTCTTAAAAAATTCAGAATTATATTTCAACTGAAATTCTTCAATTAATAGGCTAAATTTAAATAAATCAGAAATTAACAGAGGATACTAAAAATGAAAAACATTTACCGTAAATCAATTTTGCTTTTTGTAATTTTAATTCAATTTTCAGATTCAAATGCACAATGGATTCAAACTTCATCCGGTATTAACGGCGGAGATGTCAGGTGCATGGCAATAAACGGAACAACAATTTACAGCGGAACAAATACTTTCGGAGTTTATAAATCTACAGATAACGGTATTACATGGTCTCAAACCTCCCTGACCAACAAAACAATTAATTCAATTGCTGTAAGCGGCAATTATGTATTTGCAGGTACAAGTTTATATGGTATGTATGTTTCAAGCAATAATGGCAGCAGCTGGACACAGACTTCACTGACAACGCAAATAGTTAATGCAATTGCAGTCAACGGTTCAATTTTAATTGCCGGAACAAATGAAGGTGTATTTGTTTCAACAGGCAATGGATACAACTGGACACAGACATCACTAAACAACAGAGAAGTATATTCATTATGCATCAGCGGGAGTATTCTTTTTGCCGGAACGGGGAATTTCGGAGTTTATTCTTCAACCAACAACGGCTCAAGCTGGACACAGACTGCTCAGAATAACAGAGATATTTTATCAATGGCAGCCACCGGAAATAATGTTTATGCAGGAACGAACAATAACGGAGTTTATTATTCGACAAACAGCGGACAGAGCTGGACTCAATCAACTTTCAATACAGGAATTGTTTATTCATTAACATTGAACGGCAGTAATGTTTATGCAGGAACTGAGGCCGGAATATACAGCTCGGTAAATAATGGATTATCATTTTCCACATTTTCTTTACCCGGACAGATCGTACAGAGTTTAATGTTAAACGGAAATAATTTTTATGCAGGATCAAAGAACGGGATTTTCAACTCAGCAAACAGCGGAGTAAACTGGAGTCAGAGTGAATTTCATAATATGTCAGTTTATTCTTTCTTAAATAATAACGGAACATTATTTGCAGGTTCAGGCAGTTACGGAATATTCAAAAGTACAAATAACGGAAATAACTGGATTCAAACTTCATTTAATACACAAACAATTCCTTCATTAGCTGTAAACGGAAGTACATTGTTTGCCGGAGCAGATAACGGAGTTCATATTTCAAATGATAATGGTTTAACATGGACACCGACCCCGCTCGAAAATGAAATTATTTTTTCACTCGCATTAAACGGCAGTACGGTTTATGCAGGAGGCGCATACGGATTTCATTATTCCACAAATAACGGATCGAACTGGACAGCAACATCCTTTCATGAAGTTTGTCTGGCAATGGTGCAAAGCGGAAATACTTTATATGCAGGAACATATAACGGAGTTTATTTTTCCACCAATAATGCAACTACCTGGACGCAGACTTCCTTATCGGGTGAAACTGTTAATGCGCTGATTGTAAATGGAAACTCTCTTATCGCAGGAAGTAATACCGGAGTTTTTATTTCCACAAACAGCGGAACAAACTGGACTCAGACAACTCTCAACAGTGTCAGTGTATACTCATTAACGATAAATAACGGTTACATTTATGCCGGTACTTATGAAAACGGCGTTTATGTTTCTTCCGATAATGGTCAGAACTGGATCCAGAGAAATCAGGGATTCGGAAATCAAAGCGTATTTTCTTTGCTGATCACAGGCGGAAATATATACAGCGGCACGGAAGGAAATGCTGTCTGGAAAAGAAGCGTTTCTGAAATCATTGGCATCAGACAGATCAGCGGACAGGTGCCTGAAACATTTTCATTAAAACAAAATTATCCTAATCCGTTCAATCCGGCTACAAAGATCAATTACGAAATTCGTGATGCGAATTATGTATCACTTAAAGTTTATGATATGCTTGGAAATGAAATTGCAAAGCTTGTGGATCAGAAACAGAATGCAGGAAGTTACGAAGTAGATTTTTCGGGAAGCAATCTGCCAAGCGGAGTTTATTTTTACAAACTGGAGTCGGGTGGTTTTTCCGATGTCAGAAAAATGACCCTTTTAAAATAAAATATTTTTTAATTTTAAAATCAGAGAAATGAAAAAATTTATATTAACGGCAGTTTTATTATTTTCAGTTACTTCAGGAATATTTTCACAAACACTAACTCAAAGTAATTTTCAGGGAAATATTGTTCAACAGTATATAGGTTCAGGCGGAACAACAAGGCTTCCTTATGTTTTCAGAGCAACGGTTTCTGGACTTTCCGCAAATTCAAAATACAGATATTATACACAGGTCTGCAGATATACTGATCTCGGCGGCACGAACTCTGGCGCGGGAAATCCAATTTTCATACATGGAACAGATTTCCGGTATTCCACCGGAGCGAGTGTTTCAAATCCGACAGGTTATGATTCACTCATGACAGATGCTTCAGGAAACTACACAGGATGGTTTGGATTTGTAAATACAGGTAACGCAAGATTTACAGCAGGAAATTATATTAGTCCGACCATTACTTTAGACAGCATGGGAAACGGTGTTGTCAAATACAGATTTGCACTGAATGATTCCATAAATGTGCTTCAGTTTTCAGATTCCGCTACTGTCAGATCGGGAACCGGAATTTACGGAATTTCAACTGCAAGCCCTAAAAATATTGTTTCTTTATATGATAACATAAATGGTACCGGAAGACCATTGTCAATGGTTTTTGTGGAAAGTGACGGGATCGATACAACAGTAATGTCATCACTGGTTCAGTATTACAAAGACAGTGTTGATTCACGAAACGGCAGATGGGGAAATATTATTCCAAATTTACTTCCGGGCGGAGTAAAAAGAATTAATGTACTTCATCTCAGCAATGCTGCAATTGCTAATTTCAGTACGGATGCTGACGGGATCTGGCCGAGCGGTACAAACACTGTCAATCCGAACGGAGGCTCTGCAAATCCTTTGAGACTGACAATTCAGGATGCGCCGTTAAGTATTAAAAACACAGTTGGAATTCCGGATAACTTTTCACTGAAACAGAATTATCCGAACCCGTTCAATCCGACAACAAATATAGAGTTTGCAATTTCCGGCTCAGGGTTTGTTTCACTGAAGATCTATGATATTCTTGGAAAGGAAGTGGCTGCTCTTGTAAATGAAAATCTGAATTCCGGAACATATAATTACAGGTTCGATGCTTCGGCTTTGAACAGCGGAGTTTATTTTTACAGTCTGAATTATACAGGTGATAAAGGAGTTAATTTTTCCGACAGGAAGAAATTGGTAATTGTAAAGTAAGTTCTGATATTTAATAAATTTGAGAAGTAATTAAAAAAGGTTACATAATAATATCTGTAACCTTTTTTGTATCTGTATTTAACTCTGATTTTATTTTATTAAAAGCATTTTCAATGTTTTACTGAAATCAGCAGAAGCTAGTTTGTAAAAATAAACCCCTGATGAAACTGCTGTTCCTGCATTGTTCGTGCCATCCCACATTACTTCATGAGAACCGGAATTTTGTTTTTCATTGTTTACAAGTGTTTTAATTTCATTTCCCAGCATATCATAAATTATCAATGAAATATTCCCTGTATCCGCTGAGTCTCTTCGCGCTTTTCGAAGGACTCAGCGCTGTTCATTTTATTCCGAAATAGATGCTACAGCGGAAAACAATTCATCCCCAGATCATTGCAGTACATTTTTATGTTTAAGGATATTTGTATTAAAACTGACTTGACTTTATAGGGGGGGGGGGGGGTTTTTTTTAAAAAAATTTCCCACACCAAAATGGGAAAAGGTTTTTTTGGAAAATTAAATTATTAAAAAAATTTAATTT
>DAIPYE010000149.1:0-8004 GCA_036782915.1 Bacteroidota bacterium
TGTCGTCAATATACCTGTAACCGAGTCTGCCGTTAATTCCGTTTAAAAATTTGAATGTTACTCCGCCAACAGATGTAAAGACAGGAGCAAGCGGAATATAGTCTTCTCCGGCAGCTTCGTCAACGAATCTTCCTTTTGCATAATTCAAATCAAGATCTGCCCAAAGCCATTTATTGAACTGATATCTTCCCGTAAAATCAATACCCATTCTTTGAGTTTTCCCGCTTGGTTCTACTACTGCTTCATCTCCAACATAAACCAATTCGCTTTCAAGGAACAAGCTCCATAAACTGAATCCTATGAGTGCATTACCTGCAGAAAAAGAAGTTCCGGTTTCGACTCCATATGCTGAAGGGAGAGTCTGCTGATCAGGCTCATTAACAGCTACTCTTGCATCATTTGAATGAAAACCAATTCCGGATTTAACATAAACCTGAGTTTTAGGACTTATGTTGTAAAATAAATTTAATTTTGGTGCGATTTTTACTGCTGACTTATTTCCCGAGAGTGAATCATTCAGATCATCTGTAAGATTGAAATTAAAATAATCAACTCTCAATCCGGGATTTATAACGAGATCATTAACTTCAATAGTTTCATTTATATAGGTGAAAATATCCTGCTGAAAAATCTTTCCCGCTTCAATGTAATTAAGGAAATTTCTGTCTTTTGTATGTGATAGAAAAATTGAATCAATATTGTCAAACCTCGCTCCAATGCCTAAAGTTGTATTAAAATTCACTGAGCCGGAATTATTTAAGAAAGAAAAACTTCCGTTATATCCGAAAAAATTTCTGTTTTCAAATTGATTTATCTGATCACCGTTAATAGAATCGTTTAAGAAAAAAGTAAAGTTTGAATATAAATTAAATCCGTAATTTGTATAAAAGATCTGATTAGTCATTGTCTGATTATTTTTGAATGAATTTGTCAGCGAAATATTAATATTTGCTCTGTTTGTATTCCCTCCCTCTGTAGCGTCAATACTTCCGAATCGTGTGATAACATTATTGTCTACAGCTCTTTGAGGCACCTGACCTGATGCATTCCACTTACTTTGAAAAGCTGAAGCAGACATAGTGAATATTGTATTCTTTGATAACAGTCCGTAATATTTTCCAAAAATATTAAATCTGTTGTAATCCTGTTTAACTTCAAAATATCCGTCAGAGTATGCGTATTCAGATGCAATATATAAATTTTCTGTTTTTTCAGTTTTAATCAATCCGTTCTTACTGAGAATATCAAGAATTAAAACTCCTCTGTAAGTATTGTATTTCCCAATATCTAATTCAGCAGTGCTTTTTTGAATAGAATTTAGTGTGGAAAAGTTAACGGAACCGGAAGTTCCCAGATCGCCGAATTTTGAATAATAAGGACCTTTATAAACACTGAATTTATCGATTGTTTCCGGAATTACAAAATGCAGATCAGCATATCCCTGACCATGAGCATGGGAGACCATATTTACCGGGATTCCGTCAACCATAATATTTATATCCGTTCCGTGATCAATGTCAAAACCTCTGAGAAATATTTGCTCGGCTTTTCCGCCTCCGGCATGCTGAGCAATGAAAAGACCAGGTACCAGTTTTAAAAAATCCTGAGCTGTACTTGTCGGTCTGAGTTTAATGTCAAGAGAACTTACATTGATCATTCCATAATCCTTTGTTGACGATACATCTATCTGTGAAATATTTAACGGATCACCTTCAAGATATGTAAGAGGATTTGAAGATTCTCCTTCTTTTAATGTTACATTGAGAATTTCTTTTTTATATCCGATTGATTCTATCCTTATCTTATAATCCCCGAGAAACAGGTTTATGAATAAATATTCTCCCAAAGCATTTGTAGAAGTAGTCCGGTATTCTCCATCCAGTGTAACAAGAACTCCTTCCAGCGGTGATTTACTTTCCGAATCATATACTTTCCCAGAAATTTTTAAATTTTGAGTAAAAGAATATTTTGCTACAGAAAAAGTCAGCAAAAAAACAGTGATGAAAATATAATATGATTTCATATTTAAGATTTAAATTTTTTAAAAAATACATAGAAGTGCTGATGTAATAATTTTTACAAAAAATACATTACTAAATAAATCAAACAGAAGATATTTTATGCGGAATACTTAGGTGGATGAAAGGTTTTGGATCTGTTAAATCGGGTAACAAGTAGTTTTCTGGTGTGAAGAAGTTTTTCAAAAGTGACAGAAGGAAATGCAAAAGAATTCACTTTTAAATAATAATTTGAAATTTGAGAAGAATTTTTAAAATCTGCTTTCCCGTTAATCAAAGTTAAATTAATTTGCTTTCCATTAAAAACCGGAAAAGGAAAATCATTATCATTAATATTGTGATCGACAATATTGTGTTTTAAATATTTCTGAACATCGGTCAGATCGGTTCCGGTTTTAATCTTATAATTGTTATATAAAATCAAAGTTGATAGTGAAAATATCAAAGCTACGGATAAGTATTTTAAAAAATCTTTTATCATAAATAAATTTTAATACCAGATTCTTTCAACAGTCCAGTAAAGTGCGATGACCGCAATCATAACTGAAAGCCCTGTAACTATTCTGCTGTGATACCAGCTTTTTGCAGCGAACCATTTTCCGATAAAGTAATATGCTATCATGATGACAGTTATTTGTCCGAGTTCCACTCCGAGGGTAAAAGTAACCAATGCAGTAACAAACTCAGTTTTCGGTAATCCAAGATCCTTCAATACGCTTGCAAATCCCATTCCGTGAATCAGTCCGAAAATGAAAATTACAATTACTCTCCATGGTTTAATTTCCTTTGCGAATATATTTTCTATTGCGATGAAC
Source organism: Bacteroidota bacterium (assembly GCA_036782915.1). Taxonomy (GTDB): domain Bacteria; phylum Bacteroidota; class Ignavibacteria; order Tepidaquicellales; family Tepidaquicellaceae; genus JAEUSI01. The sequence continues at coordinate 2,834 of DAIPYE010000149.1, forward strand.
ATAATTGACAAGGAGATTATTGGTTCAATTAAAGATGACTGGAAAGTAATAATATCATATGTGGAAAGAGTTAAAGTAATGGTATGAGCAATTGTAAAAGCTGTTGCCTGAATTAAAACAGTTTTTAAATTCGGGCTGAGCAGATATATTCCAAAAATGAAAAGTATATGATCCAGCCCGTAAGGAAGTATGTGGGTAAATCCCATTTGCAGATACACCCAGCCGATCTCCATCCGTGAAACATTGTTCAGATCTATAGGATGAGCAATCAACTCAGACGTAATATTCAATGTTAAGACAATTACAGAAATTATAAACACAAGAAAATATTTATTCCGGTTTTGACTGATCATCTGCATATAATTTTGAATAAAAGGGATTAATTTTCAGGGCGAAATCCAGAAATTCTTTAGCTTTTTCTTTGTTTCCGGTTTTCTCATATATCTTACCGGCGTGATAATACATGAGCGGATCTTTTGTTCCAAGTCTCAGAGCTTCAAGAATATTTTTTTCAGCTTCTTCAAAATTTCCAAGTTTAAAACTCGTCCAGGCAAGTATATGATAATTCTTTATACTCTTTGAGCCGTTTTCAAGTGATTTACCGGCATCATTGTAAGATTCTTTAAGATTTCTGTCATGGTCAGCATTAAAAAGAGCAAGTTCGAGATCTGTATCAACTCCTTTTTCTTTGAACATTGTAATCATAAATTTCACTTTCTGATATTGTTCCTCAGCTTTAACTTTATCTTCTTTTAAAGTATAAACATCTCCAAGCCCAATCAGATATTCAGGTAAAGAATTTTTTTCCAGAGCTTTATTGTAATACTCTATTGATTCGTGATAATTATTTTGAAACAATCTGATCTTTGCCATTCCTCCGTAACCATGCACATAATCCGGATAATCTTTTATAGCAAACTGATAAATTTTTTCCGCTGTTTCAACATCACCTTTATTATAAAACAAATTGCCAAGCTGAACTCTGCACCAGGCTGTATTCTCCGCTTCAGGTGAACCGGCAGTTACGGCTAATTTCATTGCATCCACAGCACCCTGAAGATCACCTTTTAATTCGCGTATATAAGAAACTCTTGAATAAGAGCTGAGATCCGGCCTGAGATTTACCATTTTCTGTACATTCTCAATTGCCTCATCATACATTCCGAGTTCTATTTGCGCATCCACTAATACTCCGTATGAATAAGAATTATAAGGATTAAGCTCAAGAGCTTTTTGGGATAGCACAAGAGCTTCCTTAAAATTATGGCGGGATAAATTCACTGAACCAAGTTCCGCCATGGCAAGAAAATTATCGTTTTGATTATTGATCGCTCTTTTCAAAACATCTTCAGCCAGAGAATAGAATTCAGGATCATTTGATTCTCTTGCTTTCTGAATATAAGCAGCTCCCAACTTTGTAAGGGTTTTAGAATTATCAGGGTTTTCAATTAGTTGTTCCGTTAGTGTTGTAATGAATCTGTCCGCGGATGAATTAGTATTTCTTATATAATTTAAATCACTTTCATAAATTCCTGTTGAATATTCAGATCTGTTAATCTTATAATCATATATTTTCCAGGAAACCAGTGCAATTATTAGAAGTGATAAAAATATTATTACCGTTTTTTTCATTTTTTTATTTGAAATATAAGAAGGGGTTGAGATATGTTCAACCCCTATTTGCAATCGATTATTTTAACAGCATCATTTTTTTAGAATCTACACCGGAAGATGTTTCGAGTTTAACAAAATAAGTTCCTGAAGGAACATTGTTCCCGCTGCCATCAATTCCATTCCATGTAACAACTTTTTCCCCTGCATTTAATTTTTCATTTACAAGAGTTATAATTTCTTTTCCAAGAATATCATAAATTTTTAAAATAACATTGTCGGTTTTGGTTAAATTATATCTAATTTGTGTTGAGGGGTTAAAAGGATTTGGGTAATTTTGATCTAATCCAAAACTTCTTGGCTCAATATTTTGCACTGAATTTGTTATAGCTACTACCACTCCGTGAGAATTTGCATAACCCTGTGACGGTTCAGCCAGATACGGAAATGTACCTGAAAAAGGCTTATCGTTGATTTGAACAGCATCTCCCAATTGAGCATTTATACCGGTACTGAACGGAGGTCCTAATAAAACTCCGCCGACTACCCTCAATGCAATATCTATTATATCATCCTTTAATCTTCTGCCATTAGGAAATCCTGCTGCATCACCTGCAATTACTCCAAGTCTGTTCTCTGATGCAAACGGAACCGGAGGAATACCCAAATTAATTCTCAATTGTTCTGAAGGAGTTCTGGTATCCTGTGGTCTTTGAGTCAAAGTTGGTACTCCGGTTAAGAATACCTGAACAAGATCATTTCTGCCTGAAGTAGGAATATCATCTGTCACCGGGTAAAGAGTATTTATAATTCCTGCAAGTTCAGGGCTTGTAACATAATTTAAAAACTGTGCATCATTAACCGGTACTGAGGCATTCCATTTATCCTTCTGACTTAAAGGCAAAACAACTTCATTTACCAGAGGCATTCCAAGACGAGAAACATAAACCCAGGCACCAGATCCTGATCTGGTTCCGTCATTGTTTATAACAGTAGCTGTCCTTCTGCTTGCAGTAGCCCATACACCAACTATTGCATTAGAATCCGTCGCAGGTGGATTTGAACTTCCGTTTCTTGTTACCTGAGCTATTGGAACTTTGATACATATCGAATGAACATTATATCCTGCTAGAGCATCTTTGCCTCCGCCTGAATTTCCCGGAGCACCCGGTCTGATTTTTAACAGATCAAATGCAGCACCCAGATCTACAAAAAAAGGATCATCAGTAGGACCGCAGAAAACTTTTCCGCCGCCCGGTAAGTCTTTGACACCTTCATTCATAAGAGCAGCATAGTTTGACATTGAAGATGGTCCGGTATAATTTGGATCAGAATGACTATTCCCGCCAACATAACAAGGTGGGACAGGTAATGGAGATGAAGTCCATTGAGTACTGCCATTCACAACTCTTTTTACAATGTAAGTTTGTTTTACATTCAGGTCCGGATCAGTTAAAGAAGTTACATCGCCAGTGTTGTATAAAAAAGTATTTCCGTTACTCACTACATCAGAAAATTCAAACTGATAACTGATATGATCAATCCTGTCGCCAATGTTATCAATTTTAATCTCATAAAGTACATCTGTTCCGAATTTATTAAAATTCGGACCTCCTGCCGGTTCTTCGAGAGGATTGTAACTTGCTATAATACAGAGAGTTGAAGGATCATCTGCCGGTCTGAACGCATATACATCGGTATTGTCCGCTACCGGATCTGTAGAAATGATCGGAGCTTCACGATGGCTTGAGGCATCAATAAATTGTGAGTTGGTCAATAGTACTGATAATGTAAGTAATATTGCCATTGCCAGGTATAAATAAATTTTTTTGTTCATTTCTATTCCTTTCCGATTGATTAAAAAATTTTAGTTAATACAGTAACGGAAATTTATTTCAACCGGATTTATAAAAGTTATTGTAAATAAATTAAAATGTAATTTTTTATCTTATACAGTAAAATATATTTGAGATATATTTTAAGTAAAATAATTTTGTACATGATTATAAAACCATTTTACAGAAGAAATCTTCCGCACATAACATTAAATGAAAAAGCTTACTTTATAACTTTCTGGCTTAACAGATCTATTCCGACAGATGTAATGATCAGGCTGAAAACAAATTATGATAAAGAATGGAAGATATTGTCTGAAATTAAGTATTCAAATATCAGAAAGAAAAAAATTTATGATCTTCAAAAAAAATACTTTGGAATTTTTGACAACTATTTAAATAATGCAGAAAACAATATAAAATGGCTTGGTGATGATAGGATTGCAAATATAGTTTCGGAATCAATTAGATACAGGAATAAAAAAGATTATGAATTACTGGCATATAATATAATGCCAAATCATGTACATTTAGTTATTTTTGTGGAGCGGTTTGTCAAACCGCTCCACAAAATTCTACAATCCTTAAAAAGACATACAGCCAGGAAAAGTAATATAATTTTAAACAGAACAGGAAATGCATTTTGGCATTCCGAAAGTTATGATCATTATGTCCGGGATTATAAAGAGTTATCCAGAATAATAGATTATACAATGAATGATCCGGTAAAAACAGGGCTTGCAAGAAATGCTGAGGAATGGAAATGGAGTTATTGCAAATACTGAGTTGAACGATTTGCCAAATCGTTCAACTACACATATTTTTTAGTTCTGTTTATTTTCTTTAAATTCTCTCATCATTTCACCAAAATGATTATTCTTTAACAAAGCATTTACTGCCATTGCAATTCTTTTTGCTTTAGTTTCATAGGTTTTAGCATTATTTATCCAGTTTGAATAATATTTCTGGTGAGAAGGAGTAAGTTTCTTAAAATTAATAAATGCTGTTGGTTCCTCTCTTAGAAACTGAAGCAATTCCGAAGAAATTAAAACCGGCGAATTATCAAGCTCAATTTTAACATTTAAAGTATCACCTGCTTTTTTATATATATTTTTTCTGGTTTCAGAATTCAGAGGCAATATGAAATTACCGTTTCCCATTGGATGTAAAGCAACTTGCTTAAAATAGTATTCATCAAGATTACCTTTTACACGAAATGTTTTTTTATTTTGCGGTAATAATTTCCGGGCAATCCCCGATGTAATTTCAATATACGTCCATCCGGTTTTTTCACCTTTTTTTGAGAATTTTTTTATTACAGTATTGAAAGAAACCATTTTGTTAATCAATGAAAATATATTCTGTAGAATTGTTTAAAATTTTATCTTCAGCACATTGGCATTTTGATACCAAACTTATTCTTTTCTTCAATCGCAATTTCATAACCTGCATCTGCATGTCTTACAATTCCCATTCCCGGATCATATGTAAGGCATCTTTCAAGTCTTTCTTCAGCTTCTTTGCTTCCGTCAGCAACAATCACCATCCCCGAATGAATTGAATTTCCGATTCCTACTCCGCCTCCGTGATGAAGAGAAACCCAGCTTGCGCCTCCCATACAGTGCAATCCGAAATTTAATACAGGCCAATCGGCAATTGCATCAGAGCCATCAAGCATCTTTTCTGTTTCCCTGTTTGGTGAAGCTACACTTCCGCAGTCAAGAT